>CAJXVK010000019.1 GCA_913060735.1 uncultured Cellvibrionales bacterium | reverse complement strand
ACGAGATCCTCTCTGGTCTCGTGGGCTCGGAGATGTGTATAAGAGACAGGAAGACTGCGTTTGATAATCAGGGGTTGGTCTCGCAACCGCTGCTGGTGCCAGAGAGTTTGTCCGTCAGCCAGCGAGAAGCCGATATGGCTGAGCAGAGTGATGAAGTCTTCGCTCAGCTTGGTTTTGTGGTCGACCGAGCGGCCAATGAAAGTATTATTGTGCGTGAAATTCCGGCCATTTTACGGGGTTCTGAAGTTGAAGCCCTATTGCGAGATGTGATCTCTGACCTCATTGAACATGGCTCATCAGAGCGTATTCGCCATCATATTAATGAAATTCTTTCGACCATGGCCTGCCATGGTTCAGTGCGCGCCAATCGCAAGCTCAGCATTCCCGAGATGAATGCGCTACTGCGTGATATGGAAGCCACCGAGCGCAGCGGCCAGTGCAACCACGGCCGTCCTACCTGGTCACAAATGACAGTCGATGAGTTAGATAAGCTCTTTTTGCGTGGCCGCTAGGACCTTGAACAAACCAGCTCTACCAAAGGCCATCTTTGTGATGGGTCCAACCGCTAGTGGCAAGACCGATCTGGCTATTTCTCTGCGCCAGCATTTGCCCGTTGAACTCATAAATGTCGACTCGGCTCAGATCTACCGCCAGCTAGATATAGGCAGTGCCAAACCCGATGCTGAGACTTTGGCTGCAGAACCTCATCGACTCATCGATATTCGTGATCCTATGGATATCTATAGTGGGGCAGATTTTCTTGCCGATGCACGTCGCGAAATGGCCAATATTACTGCTACAGGAAGAATTCCCCTGCTAGTCGGTGGCAGCATGATGTACTTCAAAATTTTGCTCGAGGGTCTGTCTGAAATGCCAGAGGCGGATTATGATATTCGCCAACAGTTAGAGCAGCGCGCGGCTAAATTGGGTTGGCCAAGCCTTTATAAAGAGCTGCAGCAGGTCGATCCGCAAACTGCTCTTCGCCTGCACCCCAATCATTCTCAGAGAATCCAGCGTGCGCTGGAGGTCTATCAGATAACGGGTACGCCGATGTCTGTCTTGCAAGCCAAGGCATCTGTAGGTGGACTGCAGAACGATTACCAAATCCAGCAATTTGCATTGATGCCAGAAAATCGTGCGCTTCTTCATCAGCGTATTGAGCAGCGCTTCCACAAAATGATGAACCAGGGGTTTGCTGAGGAAGTTCAGGCGCTTTATCGACGAGGGGATTTACATGTAAACCTACCGGCCATTCGCTGCGTCGGATATCGGCAACTTTGGGATTTTTGCGCGGGTGACTGCACACTGGATGAAGCAGTTGAAAAGGGCGTTATTGCGACCAGGCAGCTGGCTAAACGGCAAATCACCTGGCTGCGTAACTGGCCGGGAGCAGCTGAAATCGCTGTGGATAACGGAGACAGCTATTTCAGTGAAAAATTTATTCTTGATCAGTGCTTGAAAACACTTATTCAAGCGCCCATATACTATAATAACGGGAGAGGGTAGACTTTTCCCTACGGTGAGACGCAATCCCACCGGACACTTTTGCTGCGATAATTGCAGCACCCATTGAATTTTCAATAAAAAGGAGTAGTACCATGTCAAAAGGGCATAATCTACAAGACCCTTTTCTGAATGTCTTAAGAAAAGAAAAAATCCCAGTGTCTATATTTCTGGTTAACGGTATTAAGCTACAGGGACAGGTTGAATCTTTCGATCAGTTCGTTGTGTTGTTAAAAAATACTGTCAGCCAAATGGTCTATAAACACGCAATATCTACAGTTGTTCCATCGCGCGCTGTGCGCCTGCCCTCCGCTAATACCGGTGAGGGCGGATCATCGGGTCAGGGATTTGACGATGATGCTGGCAATTATGGCGACGACAACTACTAAGCGGTGTCATTGTTTTTTGAGCGACCTGATTCTGGCGAGCGCGCAGTTCTAGTTCATATAAAATTGAATAGCGAGTCCGAACCTGAGGATCCCAGGGAGTTTGAAGAGCTAGTGATTTCTGCGGGTGGCGATCCGGTCGAATTTCTGACCGGATCACGCCCATCTCCAAGTGCTAAGTTTTTTGTTGGATCCGGCAAACTTCAAGAAATTGGAGCAGCCATTAAAAGTCTCGATGCCGAACTCGTCATTTTTAACCACAATTTATCCCCCAGTCAGGAACGTAATATTGAGGCCGAACTTAAATGTCGAGTGCTCGATAGAACAGGCTTGATTTTGGATATTTTCGCCCAGCGTGCCAGAACCCATGAGGGCAAGCTCCAGGTAGAGCTGGCCCAGTTACAGCATCTGTCATCGCGACTGGTGCGCGGATGGACTCACCTTGATCGAGAGAAAGGTGGCATTGGTATGCGCGGGCCCGGTGAGACACAGCTGGAATCTGATCGGCGAATGGTTAGAGACCGTATCAAGACTATTAAACAGCGGCTTGAAAAAGTTAGAAAGCAGCGTGATCAGGGCCGTCGATCACGGACTAAGTCAGAGATACCGACAGTGTCTTTGGTGGGATATACCAATGCTGGAAAATCGACACTGTTTAACAAGCTGACCAGTGCAGAGGTCTATGTTGCCGATCAACTTTTTGCAACTCTGGATCCAACTATGCGCCGGCTGGATGTTGCCGAGTTAGGGCCAGTAGTCTTTGCTGACACAGTAGGTTTTATTAGTCATCTCCCGCACCGTTTGGTGGATGCTTTTAGAGCCACATTAGAAGAAGCCGCATCGTCGAATTTACTGCTGCATGTTGTCGATGCCTCGGCAGAGGATCGAGCGGTTAATATAGAGCGGGTCAATGAAGTGTTAAAAGAGATTAAGGCACATGACTTGCCATCACTGATGATATACAACAAGATTGACCTGCTAGAGGACATTAAACCACATATAGAGCGCGATGATCAGGGCGTTCCTGTCGCGGTTTGGGTATCTGCGCTAGCGGGGAAGGGCATGGAGCTTTTACTTCAAGCGACTGTTGAATGTTTGCCCAATAAAACTGTGCATGAGCATATTCAGCTTCAGCCCAGTCAAGGGGCGTTTCGAGCCGCACTTTATAGCCAAAAAGCGGTATTATCCGAACAGTCAGTGGACTCAGGTGCTATTAATTTGGAAATTAAGCTTGCAGAGAGCGACTTTTTGCGTCTGCTCAAGAATTCGGGGTTGAAATTACAGGATATGGTCACATTGTAAAAGCAATACGGTAACACTGTAGTAATACCCATAATAGATTAACTATAAAAACTGGAGAACATTATGGCCTGGAATGAACCGGGTGGCGGCAAAGATCCTTGGGGTGGTAATCGAGGAAATGACGGTCCACCAGATATTGATGAAGCACTTAATAAACTCAAAGAGAAATTTGCCGCATTTGGCGGTGGATCTGGGGGCGGTGCTGGTAGTAGTAAAGGTCTGTTACCTGTGGCGTTAATTGCGCTGGCCATTATATGGGGCTTGCTCGGATTCTATCAGGTCGACGAGAAAGAGCAGGCAGTGATCCTGCGTCTTGGAAAGTACAGCGATACAGTGGGCTCTGGTTTGCACTGGAATCCTCCGTTGGTTGACTCAGTGACAACCGTTCGCGTGACTGAAGAGCGGCAGTATTCAGCGCGTGGTCTAATGCTGACTCAGGACGAGAATATTGTAGAAATATCTTTAACGGTGCAGTACAACATCGCCAATGCCAAAGACTTTGTACTCAGCATTAAAGATCCAGAGACGAGTCTTAAGCAAGCAACAGACAGCGCGCTGCGCCATGTTGTTGGTAGTACTGGCCTAGATGGTGTGATTTCCACGGGCCGAGAACTGGTTGCAGTCAGTACTGCCGAGAAGCTTCAGGATCTGCTAAATGTGTATAGCAGTGGTATCAATGTGGTCAAGATTAATATTGAGGAGGCGCGCCCACCGACAGAGGTCAAGGCAGCCTACGATGATGTGATCAAGGCGCGGGAAGATCTAGAGCGTTTGGTAAACGAAGCTCAGGCCTATTCGAACGGAATTATTCCGGAAGCTCGTGGTGAAGCACAGCGACTGCGCGAAGAGGCTGAAGGATACCTGTCCCAGGTAGTGTCCAAGTCACAGGGTGAAGCGAAGCGCTTTACAACTCTGCTGGCAGAGTACAAAAAGGCACCAGAGGTTACTCGAGAGCGACTTTACATCGACGCTATTGAGCAGGTTATGAGCAACAGTACTAAGATTCTGATGGATACCGAAGGTAGCAACAATATGCTTTACCTGCCGTTAGACAAGTTGGTTCAGCAGGGCAATGCAGCTAGCCCAAGGAGAGGATCAGCAAGTGATTCACAAATGGTTGATCGGATTGCCAATGAAGTGATTGAGAAGCTTCAGCGCAACAGCGATCAAATTCAATCGGAGAGACGACGATGAATAATCTAATGAAAACAGTCATCGCGCTGCTGATTTTACTGATTGGTGCCAATAGCACCCTATATGTGGTCAGTGAATTTGAACGCGGTGTGAAACTGCAGTTTGGTAAATTGGTCGAAGCAGATATTCAACCGGGTCTGCATGTTAAAATCCCATTTGTAGATAATGTGCGTATTTTTGATGCGCGAATTCTTACAGTAGATGCGCAGCCAGCCAGTTTCTTTACTGTTGAAAAGAAACGTCTGATTGTAGATTCCTACGCCAAATGGCGCATCGCCAATGTAGAAACTTACTATAAGGCAACGGGCGGCGTTGAGTCTGTAGCCCAAAACCGTCTAGCCAATCGAGTCAATAATGGTCTCAGAAACCAATTTGGTACCCGTACCTTGAATGAGGTGGTTTCTGGTGAGCGAGACCTGTTGATGAAAAATATCACCGACGAGCTAAATGCCTCAGTACTTAATAGCCTCGGCATTGAAGTGGTTGATGTTAGGGTTAAGCGTATTGATCTTCCGCAGGAAGTCAGCAGTCAGGTATTCCGTCGTATGACCGCTGAGAGAGATAAGGAAGCCCGCGAGTTGCGCTCAACGGGGAAGGAGAGAGCCGAAAAAATTCGTGCCTCTGCCGATCGTGAGCGAACTATCGAAGTAGCTAACGCCTATCGTGATGCTGAGGAGCTGCGTGGTGAAGGTGATGCTAAAGCGGCCGCTGTCTACGCTGCTGCCTATCAGCAGGATCCTGAGTTTTACGCCTTTATGCGTAGTCTCAATGCCTATAAGGCTGCCTTTGCTAATAAGGGTGATATTATGTTGGTGGAGCCAGATAGCGACTTCTTTAAGTATTTGAACCAGCAGCGCGGTCAGTAAAAGGGGTCCGTAGGGTTTTTGAACCAATTAAAGGCTTTAATTGGTTCAAAAACCTCTGCCACATTGATGGCGATTTTGTTAGAATTCGCGAACCGGGGAAACTCGGTTTTTTTATGCCGGTTTTGGGGTGAATCACAGTGCTTGAAGATATAGCCAGAGCAGTTGGCCTGATGCTGGTATTTGAAGGGATTATGCCCTTTTTGGCACCGAGCAGGTGGCGTAATATGGCGCAAGTTCTTGCCACTGTAGATGACCGCTCGATGAGAACAATTGGTCTGCTGAGTATGCTCGGTGGATTGGCTCTGCTGATTTTTTGGCGCTAGACTTTTAATATGGGATTCCTGTGAAAAATGTAGATCGCTGGTTACTGCCGGATGGCGTCGATGAAGTGCTTCCAGAACAGGCACAGGTAGTCGAGCACCTGCGCCGCGAACTTCTCGATCTCTATCACAACTGGGGCTATGACCTGGTTATCCCACCAATGGTAGAGTTTACCGAATCACTGCTCAGTGGCTCAGGTAGCGACCTCGATTTAATGACCTTTCGCGTGACGGATCAAATTAGTGGTCGCATGATGGGTATCCGCGCAGACATTACCCCCCAGACCGCTAGGATGGATGCGCACAGCCTGCGCCGAGAGGGGCCTAATCGTCTTTGCTATGCGGGCACTGTATTGCACACACGTCCACGCGGGCCTCTGGAATCACGCACGCCAATATCATTAGGTGTCGAGCTGTTTGGTGAAGCAACACTGAGCGCAGATATTGAAGTTATCGAACTGTTTTTACAGACATTGAAGGCAAGCGGTGTCGATAATGTGCATTTGGATCTAGGTCATGTCGATATTTTCCGTGGCCTGCTGGCCGTCGCCAATCTAGATAATGATCAAGAGAATCAATTATTCGAGTTGCTACAGCGCAAAGCTAGTGGTGAGTTGAGCAGCTGGATTGCCACCAATGTTAAGGATAGCAAGCTAGCTGGCTGGCTCAATGTGTTGCCAACGCTAGCGGGTAGCGCCGAGGTATTGGCCTCTGCTCAGCAGGCGTTAGCCGGCGCACCTGAACCTGTATTAGCCGCTATTGCTCAGCTTGAGCAGGTGGTTGCAGCTATTCCCTCCGATCAGGTAACCATATATTTGGATCTGGGCGAATTGCCCGGATACCACTATCACACCGGTATTGTCTTTGCCGGTTACGTGCAGGGCTATGGCAAGGCATTGGGCAATGGTGGTCGCTACGATCATGTTGGTGAAGCCTTTGGACGTTCGCGTCCAGCAACAGGGTTCGCCTTTGATCTTAAGTCATTGGTATCACAGGGCAATAGTCAATGTAGCTCAGCTGCAGGTATCTTTGTGCCCTACACAGATGATGCTGTATGTCACCAGCAGGTGGGCGTCTTGCGCAGTCAGGGCAACCGAGTTGTGCAGGGGTTTGCTGGTCAGATAGTCAATTATGAAGAAGTAAAATGTGATCGTCAGCTGGTGCAGCAAGATGGTCAGTATGTGATTCAAAAGTTGTTCTGATTTAAACGTCAGGTGGTGTAATTTTTTTCGAGTAAGAAATCTTATGGGTAAAAATGTCGTTATTCTTGGTTCTCAATGGGGGGACGAAGGTAAGGGAAAGATCGTCGATTTATTAACCGACAAAGCATCGTTGGTAGCGCGCTTCCAGGGTGGCCATAACGCTGGCCATACACTGGTGATCGACGGCCAAAAGACGGCTCTGCATCTTATCCCATCTGGTATCTTGCGTGAGCATGTTACCTGTGTCATTGGCAATGGTGTGGTTGTGGCACCAGACGCGCTACTCAAAGAAATTAAAATGCTCGAAGAGCGCGGCGTACAGGTGCGTGATCGTCTTAAAGTTTCGGGTTCCTGCCCGTTAATCCTCGGCTATCATATAGCGCTGGATCAGGCGCGTGAGGCTGCTCGTGGCAATGCCAAGATTGGCACCACAGGTCGTGGAATTGGTCCCGCCTATGAAGATAAGGTTGCACGTCGTGCTCTGCGCCTAGGTGATATGGCTAATATGGAACGCTTTGCCGAGAAGTTAAAAGAAGTGCTTGAATATCATAACTTTGCGCTAACTCAATATTATAAAACTGACCCCGTCGATTTTGATAAAACTTTGGCCGAAGCTAAAGAGTGGGCTGCTGTACTGTTGCCTATGAAAGCCGATGTGACCAAAATTCTTCACGATGCCCGTGAAGCTGGCGAACATATTCTATTTGAGGGTGCCCAGGGTTCACTGCTAGATATTGATCATGGTACTTACCCCTACGTAACCTCGTCTAATACGACTGCCGGCGGTACCGCCACAGGTACAGGTTTTGGGCCACTGTATCTAGACTATGTGCTGGGCATCACCAAAGCCTATACCACGCGTGTTGGTTCTGGGCCATTTCCGACTGAGCTAAGTTGCGAGATTGGTCAGTATCTCGGCGAAAAAGGTCATGAGTTTGGTACCACTACTGGTCGTTCACGGCGCTGTGGCTGGTTCGACGCAGTAGCACTGCGACAGGCTGTGCGCATCAATAGTATTTCCGGAATTTGTCTCACTAAACTGGATGTATTGGATGGGTTGGAAGAGATAAAAATCTGTACTGGTTACCAGCATAGAGATGGCACTGATGCTGGAATTCCCATGCATGCCGATGACTTTGAAAATATAGTTCCAGTCTATGAGTCAATGCCAGGTTGGACGCAGGTCACTGTTGGCGCGCAGAACTTGGCGGACCTGCCTCAGGAAGCGCGAGATTATATTACGCGTATCGAACAGTTAACGGGTGCGCCTGTGGATGTAGTTTCAACTGGCCCCGATCGTGTAGAAACGATAGTGCTGCGTCACGCTTTTTCTGAATAGGTTGTTAATTTAAAAAGCTGGTGCCCAGGTAGCTGGGCACCAGCTTTTTTTATGCCCGATATCTGATTACAGTTATTTTAGTAATCGGGCTATTGAGTCTCAGTAATCTGACGATTGTGGTTCAATTGAAAAAGATGATCTACGCGGCTCGGCATCTCCTGCAAACAGTGCTCAGTAATACGCTGGTAGTACTGAATAAACCTTAGTATTTCGGTTTCATTCATTAATGGTCTGGCCATTTTATTCTCCTGCTCAAGACGCCATTTAAAGATGGTATCGAAAGAGGGCGCACGTAACATACATAATGTATCGGCCATGCTAAAAAGTCTCTGGTAATCTCCAGCCAAGGCCATATTGACATAGTTTCGCCAAATAGCATTAGCGTCCTCTGTATCCTCAAGTTGATTAACCGGATCGCAAAGCTCTGACGTTTGCTGAGCTGTTGCGCCCATACACCAGCCTTCCAAAACGATTAGGCCAACAGGGCCATTAACCGTCTCACATTGATGGGCTGGAAACCTGTCATCACAACTCTTATCGAATCTAGTTACTAACGTGGGTGACTGCGCGGCGATCAAGCTATTTATGGTTGCGATAGCAAGGCCGATATCATGGGTTCCGGGCACTCCTCGAGTTGCCAGTAATGGGTGTACATCCCGAGACAATTGAAGACGCTCTGCTTTAGTTAGATAAAAGTCGTCCAGCGAAAGAGCTAAGGTGGCGATATTCTGATGTTCTGCAATCACGGTGCACAGATAGTCGGCGAGCGTTGATTTCCCCGAGCCCTGTGAGCCGTTAATAGCAATGATGCGAGTTTGTGAATGCCCTTTATGGTGCGCTTGGGCAAAATTTTCCAGTACAGATTTATAGTTTTTTTGTGCCTGTTCAAGGTAGCTATCGGGTAGCTGATTGCGCTGTAAAAAATCGGACTGTGCGGGTGTCATAGGCGAAGGGGCTGGGATCTAGTGATTGATAAGTAGACTAGACTAGCATAGCCCGGTAAAGGGACAAATGCTGTATTAAATAAAAAATAGCTGGTTAGGTAATATTTTCAGCCTAATAACTGTGCCACAATCATCCAAAATTAACGCTAATTAGGCTGATCTAATAAAATGAAAAAAATAAGACTCAAAGTTACGATTATATTATCTCTTATAATTACCGTATCTATCTCGGTCTCAGCCTTTGCCGGCAATGTTATTCTGATTATTGGCGATGGTATGGATGATCAGCAGATCAGTATAGCGCGCAATTATTTGGTGGGTGCCACCGGTAAGCTCAGCCTTGATAATCTGTCTGTGAGAAGTAATGTTCAGGTACTCACCGTTTCGGATCGATTTCCCAAACACCCTGTGTATGTAGCCGATTCTGCGAATAGCGCAACATCAATGGCCTCGGGGGTAGTGACCAGTCAGGGGCGTATCGGAACCACTGCAGGCACTGATGAGGATGTGGTTAATATCATTGAGTTAGCGCATCAGCAGGGTATTAGGACAGGGGTTGTCACCACCGCCAGTATCACCGATGCGACACCAGCAGCATTCTATGCCCATACCAACAGCCGCGGCTGCCAAAACCCGGCGATGATGGTCAATGCAGAATTTTATCCTAGAGTCTTTGTTGACTGCTCAGCGGATCTTAAAAGCAATGGCGGCAAGGGGTCGATTTCGGAGCAGCTAATAAACTCCGGCGTAGACGTGATGCTGGGCGGTGGCTTAAAGCATTTTACCCTGCCTTCTGAAGGCGATGGTGATGAGGTTATTGCGCTGGCAGAGCAAGCCGGCTATCAGTTGGCACTCAACCCTAAGCAGCTTGATAGCATTAAGAAGGGTAAGCTATTGGGGCTCTTTTCACCCAGCACTATGCCGGTAATCTGGCGTGGTGAAAGTGATCGTGCAGCTGAGCACTCCGAGATGACCTGGCCCGGTATGATTCACTGGTCACTGGGCGAAGCGATCGTCCCTGAGCCCATGCGCTGTGAACAGAATCCTCAATTTACTGATCTGCCAACGCTTGCGCAGATGACTGACAAGGCGTTGTCGATATTGGATTCAGATAAAAGTGATTTTTTTCTTATGATCGAGTCTGCGTCAATTGATAAGCAGGCTCACTACCGTAAAACCTGTGGCAGTATTGGTGAGCTGAAGCAGCTAAATGATGCTCTAGACAGCGCCATAAATTATGCTCAGTCTCATCCAGACACCTTGATTCTGGTGACTGCTGACCATGGTCATGCTGCGCAGATAGTGCCTGATAGCTCCTTATTCGCTGCTAGTCCCTACCCTATTTATAGACCGGGGCATCTATCTCGCATAATTACGCCTCAGGGCCATATTATGGCGGTCAACTATGCAACCACTGACTTTATTACTGAAGAGCATACGGGCGTCACTGTGCCCCTAATGGCCAACAAGATGGGTCAAGGTTTATTTCCATCAATGATTACCCAGCCGCACATTTTTAATATTGTAAAAGACTATCTGTTCCAAAAAGATTAAATTTTACGGGATAACTCGAGCCCCCAAGGGGCAAAAACTAATGAGAGGCATTGAGTAGGAGCGAACTGAGAGATAGGTTGCCGAAGGTCAGCTAGAGGGGAGAAAATTTGAGCTGCAGCCATGAGCAGAAAAAACGTTTGCCGCCAATTTTTTATGATGAGCCTTTTTTGCAACTGTTCAAAAAGGGCACTCGCAAACGAGAAAGCCTACGCTACTTAGGTTTGCATCACCTACAACAAGGTTGCCCCTAAGAGGAAGTCAGCCAACAAATTGGAACCTCAATCGGTGCCAACTTCAGATGGGTGGGAAGGTATAGAAATAAGGGTATAGAAGGCTTGAAAGAAGGTCGCCGTTCAGGGCGTCCAAGACTGATCGATAGAGAACAACAAGAGCAAATTAAAAGCCTGTTTTTAAACGCACAGGCAAATAGGACGAGAGGGCATCTTACCGTTAAAGAGGCCAATGAAATAGTACAGGAGCAGTTTTCTGTCAGCTATAGCCAATCGGGTATTTAGGTGTTGTTACACAAGTGTGGATTGAGCTGGATCACGGGGCGTTCGCGTCATACGGCTCATGATGCACAGGCACAAACTGAGTGTAAAAAATTTTGCTCAATAGGTGAAAGACGTTATTTCTGAGAGGGTTAATTTGTCTCAGGTAAGGGTTTGGTAGCAAGACGAAGCGAGAGTAGGATAACGAGGGACATTGACCAGGGTTTGGGCTCCCAAAGGTAAACGACCCCGTCTGACTCGACAACAGCAATTTGAGTATGCCTACCTGTGTTATATCACGCCAGACCAAGCCCTTAACCCCATCAACATTATTAAAACTTCCTCAAATAACAAATAGCTAGCCACTTATGATGAAGTTCTATGCTAATATGAATATATCAACTAGAAACCAGCTTCACGCGGCACTGGGGAACAAGGAAGGTTAGGCTAACCTCTAGGAGGAATAGTGATAGAACCTCAAGCGCATCTCAATAAAACAGATTATTTTCATGGCATATTATCTCGTAACAGCCAGATGCACAGGCTATTTGAAAAAATTCACAAGGCCGCACAAACTAGTGCTTCGATCTATATTTCCGGCGAAACCGGCGTTGGCAAAGAACTGGTTGCACGGGCTATACACGCCGAAAGTCCGAGAGCCAAACAACCTTTTGTTGCCGTTAATGTAGCTACGCTCTCTAGCGAGTTGGTTGAGTCGCAATTATTTGGCTATAAAAAAGGTGCCTTTACCGGCGCCCTTCACAACCGTGCAGGCCTATTACAGACTGCCAAACAGGGAACTTTTTTCCTCGACGAGATCGCCTGCCTGACGCCGAGTACGCAAGCCAAACTATTACGCGTATTACAGGAATGTCAATATTATCCTGTGGGTGATACCAACCCGAAGGACTTTACTGCCTCAGTAATTTCTGCGTCAAACCTTAGCCTTAGAGACGCTATCGAACAGAACCAGTTCCGTGAAGACCTGCGCTATCGTCTTGAAGTAATTCCCCTCCGCGTGCCTCCGTTACGGGATCGCAAAGAAGATATACTATTGCTGTTTAAGCATTTTCTGGAGCGCGCATCCGGATCCAATGATTGGGTCATTAGCAAAACCTTGGAATCGAAATTGGTTCATTATCACTGGCCAGGCAATATAAGGGAACTTGGAAATTGCGCCAAATTCGCTGCAGCAATGGCCGTCAACAGACGGCTACAATTAAGTGACTTGCCGGAAACTATGCAACCAACGCCTGAGTTTCCAATCAACAAAAAGGCCCCCTTTTTAAATGCTGAGACTATTTCTAAGGCGCTGATCTCTTATAGGGGCAACCGCACTGAGGCTGCACAATCGCTGGGTATTAGCCGCATGACATTGTGGCGTAAAATGAAGATCCACGATCTTATATAGATAATCAACATAGCTAGCCCCAATCTCTGGCAACGATAGTGTTACAGTTAATGTTACACATTGATACAAATTGATACTTGATAGGCTCCAGTATTTACGGGTCCGATAATTCAAAATACTCAGCAATAGCAGTGTCTAGATAAGAATTATGACAAATTGGCACAGAGCTTGCAGTTTTTAAGTATATGCCTTTGAGAATGCAAAAAAATGTCAGTAAGGACTTTTCAAAGGATTTAATTGCGAATTTTGGATTAATGTGAACTTACAAGGAGTAACAACCATGAAACTTTTCCATTTTATAGCAAGTTTTATATTTGGTTCGTTGATGCTAAGTGCTCAATCCGTCTATGCCGTCTATGGCACTGATGATGTAGGCAATGACAACAGCGAAAAAACCACCAGCTATGGTACGGAAGTTGAAATCAATGAGTTTGTGCTTTTGGATACCATGCCTCACATAGAGTTATATTACTATCCCTACAGTGCCACCGATGCTGATGTTGCTAACAACGAGGATGTACCGGGCGGTGCTGGGGCTGTCTATGTTGGCGGGGGTGTGATCAGATGGCATGCCAATATTGATACCACCATTTCAATTGATGATTTCACCTTAACTCATACGGATACCGCTGTAACCGAGCGCAACACCGTTGTGGCAGCTGGTGTGGGTATTCAACTCAACTCAAGCCCGTCGCTAGGTGCAACCGCAGTTGCTGCCCTGGAATTTGATGACAGCCATGGGACTACGGTCGCCTCAATGAGTGCCGACATGACTAATGCGTATTTTTATCGCACAGATGATTATTCGAGCTGGCCTTATGATACAGATGCCGGCCATACCGATTTTGCGGTTACATATACTATTGCCGTGACTCTGGCAGACACAGGTTCAGTACAGGCTGCAGGTACTTACCAAGCTACAGCAACAGTTAGAGCACTGCCAACCGTATCAAACTAATAAACCTGTATTAAATAAAAAGGCCAGCACAATTCTAGCTTTGGCTTTTTTATTGAGCATGAAATATATTAAATTTATTCTAATATAAATTGCCAACCTCAATTATCAGAATAAGGTGCGCTAATGAATATCAAGATATTAAATAAAGCTGTTTGTAGTTATGCCTTTTTTGCAGTCTTATCTGTTGCCCTATTAATAACAGTGTCCACCACTATCCAAGCACAAGTATCGCCAACTCGCATTAAAATAGAGACCAAACCAGGGGAAAAAGTACCTTTTAACTTCAATATCACAAACAAAAATAAAGAACAAAGATCATATGCAATATCTTACTCCTATTACACCCAAGATAAGGACGGTTACCAAAAAGAAATTAAAGTAACAAGTGACAACCAATCAGGCGCTTGGGATTGGGTTAAGCTAGACAACAAGGTCAAACCAAATCAACGATTCGATATCAAAAGCAAAGAAAATTTTTCCCTGTCCGGTGTTATAAAGGTTCCCAGGAAGCGTAGTCAGAGTGTAGGTTTTTACAATATTATAGTCAGTGTTACGGAATTTGCACCGCAACAAAAAAAGTCCGGCGTAACCTTGAATTACGCCAGTGCCAGCATAATCGAACTCACTGTCCTAGGTGTCAAAAGACGCCCTAAATACCTTGTTGAGAATACAGAAATCACCGTTGACAAAGAATCGAACTCATCCACAGCAAGTATAGAATATCTGAATCAGTCGAATTACAAAGGGAGACTTCTCCTAAAAATGCAATTGCGGCGTGAAAAAAGACTGATTGCCAGTATACCTCTATTAACTAATGAATCCAGCAATGGCAACCATCACTATTCATCCATTTTCCCCAATAACCGAGTCAAACTAACCGGCTCTGTTGAGAAAATCTTGCTACCAGGAGAGTACGATATGCGTATTGTAGGCGAATTTGGAGGTTCCAAGTTAAGAACATTCAAAAAGACCATCACTGTGAACTGATAAATTATTATCAAAAATGTATTCGTCAATATTCAGACGATTATCAGCATAAATTCAGATATTGGCAAAAGTCCTCGCACTGGCTTTGCTAATTTATGTTCTGCACTTTTTGCATGGTTGCCATTGGTGTTGTTATTGAATTCTTGCGGCACAATTGAGCAACAGCCTATCCTGCCCTCGGGCGATGTTGCTATGCATCAAAATATGACTCAGGTTACTTCAAAAATTTATCCTGATAACATACCCGATCAGATAGCTAAAAAAGTCTCTTCTCAGCGACCCAAAATCGCGACATCTCATATTCAGTGTTCCAATTCTGACAATGGCGACTATCCCGGCCAATTGCCGCATATCTCCCTATCGTTTTTCGATGCCAGTGTGCGCGATATCTTTGCAGAAATCGGCCTATTGATTGATTTCCCTGTTGTTATTGATGAATTCGTGGAGGGTCTATTAAGTATAGAGGTTGAAAATATCCGACTGGATAAAGCATTTGATCTAATATCCGCCAGCAGTAATTTAGGTTACCGATTTTTTGATGACTATATTTTGGTGGGAGTCAATTCTGTTGATACTCCAAGCTGGGCTTCTCTATCAGTCAATTGCCGCTACTGGCCGAGATATGTCAGTGCAGAATTATTATTTAACTCACTTGGGGAAGTTGAAAAACAGTTTGTTTTTTACCCCAAGGGAGCCGATTATTTAACAATCAATGCACCACCGGGCATCCAAAAGAAAATACAAAATAGCTTAAAAGTATTCGACCACTCACCAGGGCAAGTCCTGCTGGAGTTGAGTATTGTGGAAATAACCAAAACTGATATCAATCGCCTGGGCATCCGCTGGCATAATACCGAAGCCCCAATGGCTCAGGGCATTATTTCCGGGCAATTCGATCTAATGAAACAACTTCAACTATTGGCACAATCCGGGCAGACCCAGATCAAGGCTATGCCATCTCTTGTATCGACCCATGGCAAAAAGGCAAAATTTTCCACCAAGCAACAGACTAACCAATGGCAGACCGCGGACAAAGACGAAGAGCAAAGTATGCATAACAGATACAAGAATTCCCAAAAGGACAAAGAAAGAGAAATTCTGGAATATGGAGTCAATATGGAAATTATCCCTTATATCATCGATGATAGAACCATAACATTGAAAATTATTGATGCCTCAGTGAGTGATATAGTGGTGGAAGGTGACGGCTATCTATCACTGATCAAACACAAAATCTCTAATCAGGTGACTGTCAATAATCGCGAATTTGTTTTATTGGGCGGGATGATGCAACAATCAGATATTAAACATACAGAGGGTTTCCCCGGATTGTCAAAACTGCCATTGCTGGGTCGATTATTCAGTCAGGAGAAGCAACGAACATCGGATTATGAAGTATGGATTATGATTCGACCCTCTATTCTTTACTAGCCCACATATTCCTTGCGACAGACTAGCTATTCCAAAAAGATTGAATTTTTTGGGATAGCTCGCGCCCTCAAGGGCCAAAAACTAATGAGAGGGATTGAGCAGGATCGAACTGAGAGATAGGTTGCCGATGGTCAGCTAGAGGGAGAAAATCTTCAGCTGCAGGAGGACACGCAGATACAAAATCAGCACGTCGAAATAGTGGCAGGAGATAATAAAAAGCGACGTAAATATACTCTGAAAATAGATTAGATTCGAAAATTCTATTTAAGCTGATAGCTTTTAATCGTGAAGTGTATTTCTGTTTTCAGCAGATTTAAATTTTTTAACTGTTCTTGTTGTTCGACACGCGCATGCCAATAATAGGGCGTCATTTTTAGTAAATCGAGAATATCGGTTCCCTTAACCGTAATCATATCTTTTATCTCGAGCTGCTCCTGTAAGCTAAATAGCTCCAGACTATCATCAATATTATTGCCGCGGTGGGGTACATTTTGTGCATAGATCTGTGCGGTCAACCCGGCCAAGTGGCGTTCGCCAGGCCCCACCATTATAAAGCGCCCGCCCGGTCGCAATACCCGTGCAGTTTCATTGATACTAATGGGCGAAAATACGGAAATCGCACTGTCTACACTGTCGTTGTGAAGTGGCAGATTAAATGCACTGTCCACGGCAAGCTCGGCACCCATTTTCCGTTTTGCCGCTAGGCGCACCGCAGTTTTTGAAATATCAATACCATAGAGAGCCAGTTTGCTAGATGCCTGTCGTAGCTGTTGCATGTAGTAGCCTTCACCGCAGCCCATATCTAAGACGCTTTGGTCGTCGTCTGTCTGGCGCACATGACTAACAATGCTATTGGCCAATGGTTGGTAATAACCTGCATTTAGAAAGCGCTGACGGCTGCGAATCATCTCATCGCTATCGCCTGGATTGCGGCTGCGCCTGTGTTGTGCAAGTAGTAGATTCAGATAGCCTTCTTTTGCCATATCAAAACTGTGCTTGTTAATACAGCTAAAGGTTTTATTGGGTCCTAGGCTGGTTGTGGCTAGGTGGGCGTTGCAATTGGGACACTTAAATACACTGATCGTCCCAGGTGCCAACTCATCAGTTTGAAGGGCTGTCAGGCTGTCTTCCCTAAGGCGAACAGGGGGGTAGCTAAAGGGTTCTGACACAGTGGACTCACAAAATTTGTAAGCGCAAAGCTTACAGATTTTGAGCGCTATTTAAAACAGCCCGACAACATCGCCGTTGGTATCCATATCAATGCTATTAGCTGCGGGTACACGTGGCAGTCCGGGCATGGTCATAATATCGCCACAAACCACCACGATAAAGCCAGCGCCGGCAGATAGTCTGACCTCACGAATAGCGACCACATGATTAGAAGGGGCGCCTTTAAGGTTTGGGTCTGTTGAGAAGCTGTACTGGGTTTTAGCAATACATACAGGGAAATGGCCATAGCCGCTATCTTGCAGGTTGCGAATTTGATCGCGAATTTTCTTATCGGCAATAATATCATCGGCGCGATAGAGTCTTGTGGCTACGGTTTTAATCTTATCCCAAATAGGCATATTGTCTGGATAAAGCGGCGCAAAATTCGCATGACCTGAATCCACAAGTGCTACCACTTCATGGGCAAGATCTTCCGTGCCTGCGCCACCATTGGCCCAGTGGGTGCAATCGATCGCCTTGACACCATTAGCCAATGCAATCTCTTTGATAAGCGCAATTTCAGCGTCTGTATCTGAGGTAAAGCGATTGATACCAACCACTACAGGTACGCCAAAGGCTTTTACATTTTCAATATGGCGCACCAGATTACAACAGCCGTCTTCAAGTGCGGCCAGGTCTTCTCTATCCAAATCTTCTTTGCTGATGCCACCATGCATTTTTAAGGCGCGAGTCGTAGCCACGATTACCCCAGCATTAGGTTTTAGATCAGCAGCGCGGCACTTAATATCAAAGAATTTCTCCGCCCCGAGGTCGGCGCCAAAGCCTGCTTCTGTCACCACATAATCGGCCATTTTTAGACCGGCCTTGGTAGCGATCACTGAGTTACAGCCGTGGGCGATATTGGCAAAGGGGCCACCGTGAATAATGGCCGGATTGTTTTCTAGGGTTTGCACTAGGTTTGGTGCCAAAGCATCTTTAAGTAGCACTGTCATGGCGCCAGTACCAAGAATTTCGCTGGCATGAACTGGCTTATGCTCACGAGTGTAGCCGATCACAATTTTATTGAGTCGCGCTTTTAAATCATCTAGGTCGGTGGCCAGACAGAATATAGCCATAACTTCCGAGGCCACGGTAATGTCATAGCCTTCCTGACGCGGAAAACCATTACCTGGTCCACCCAGCCCACAGTTAATGCTGCGCAATGCGCGATCATTCATATCGGCAACGCGCTTCCACGCGATACGTCGGGCATCAATTTCAAGACTGTTGCCCCAGTGAATATGGTTGTCGATCAATGCCGATAGTAAGTTATGAGCGGCGCCAATGGCGTGAAAGTCGCCAGTAAAGTGCAGGTTGATATCTTCCATAGGCACTACCTGTGCATAGCCACCACCGGCGGCACCACCCTTCATACCAAAGCAGGGGCCGAGACTGGGTTCGCGTAGGCAGACCAGTGCATTTTTGCCGATGCGGTTAAGACCGTCAGCGAGACCCACAGAGGTGGTGGTTTTACCCTCACCTGCTGGGGTAGGTGTAATGGCGGTAACCAAGATTAACTTGCCGTCGGGCTTATCGCTCAATGACGCAATGTGGTCCGGGTCGATTTTAGCTTTAGTTCTGCCATAAGGAATGAGTGCCGCGTCTGGAATATTTAGCTTTGCTGCAATTTCTGCAATGGGTTGGGTGCTGGCATTGCGCGCTATTTCGATATCACTCATGGGGGCCTTGCTCCGTTAATTGTGCAAAAAATACTGCTAGGTAGGACTATTTTCTCCAGCGGCATTAAATAGATGTCATCTTCCGTAAACGGCCCTGAGTCTGGCTTTCTGAGACCGGCTTATGCTGTTCTAAAAACGACTCTAGATCAAGCGCAGCATGTGTTTGCGGCGATGGCGCTGGATGGTATATGGCCGTCGTAATTGCGTCGTGGCGAGCCAGAATTGACGGTTACACTGCGAAAAATAAACCTAAATTCAGATATTAAGAGACGGGTATGAAAACAAGTGCAAAAGTAGTGGTAGTCGGTGGCGGTGTTGTGGGGGTCAGTACCCTTTATCATCTCGCGAAGAAAGGCTGGACTGATGTGGTGTTAGTTGAGCGCAAAGAGCTGACGTCTGGGTCCACCTGGCATGCTGCTGGGTTGCTGCCACTGTTTAATATGAGCTACTCAGTAGGAAAGCTGCACCAGTATTCCGTAGATTTTTACCATGAGCTGGAAAAAGAGACTGAGCAGAATGTTAGTTTTAGCGTAGTTTCCAATATCCGCCTCGCCGCTAACCAAGACCGTATGGACGAGTATAAGTATTACTCAGGTGTAGCCCAAACTGTGGGCGTAGAGGTTAATTTTTTAACCCCGGAACAGGTTTTAGAAGCCTGGCCAATGGCCAATATCGAGGGCATTATTGGGGCTATACAGCACCCAGACGATGGCTATATACAGCCTGCGGACCTCACTCAGGCGCTGGCCAAAGGCGCCCGTACCCGTGGCGCTGAAATCTACCGTAATACAGCAGTATTGGATATTGAGCAGCAGCCAGATGATAGCTGGATAGTTAAAACTGATAAGGGCGATATTCGCTGTGAACATGTGGTTTCCTGTACCGGTAACTTTGCGCGGAAGACCGGTGAAATGGTTGGTCTGGATATCCCCGTTATTCCGGTAGAACACCAGTATATTGTGACCGATCCACACCCAGATGTTCTGGCCCGCAAGGCCGAGGGGCTGCCAGAACAGGCTGTGTTGCGGGAGTCAGATGCAGGTTATTATCTGCGAGAAGAAGCGGGCGGGTTTATTCTTGGTCCCTATGAAGAGAATGCACCTTGTTGCTATGTTGATGGCCCTAGCGATCAGTCAGAATACGAGCTATTTAATGGCGATCTCGATCGTTTAATGCCCCATATTGAAGCCTGTATAAAGAGAGTTCCCGCCTTTGCTGAAGTGGGGGTAAAGACGGTTTATAACGGCGCTATTGCCTATACGCCCGATGGTAACCCCATTGTAGGTCCAGCCTGGGGACTAAAGAACTTTTGGCTTAATGAAGGCCATAGCTTTGGTATTACCGCCGCTGGCGGTGCAGGCTGGCAGTTAGCGGAATGGATTGTCGATGGTGAGCCCACCGTCGATATGATGGGTGTGGACCCCAGACGTTTTGGACCCTATGCCACACGTGGTTATCTGCGCAGCAAAAACGAAGAAGCCTATGACCATGTGTTTAAAAATCATTATCCAGATGAAGAGCGCAGTGCTGCGCGCCCATTAAAAACCACTCCCTGTTACGATCGCATGAGGGAACTGGGTGCGGTCTTCGGCACTGTCTATGGTTGGGAGCGGCCCAACTGGTTTGCGCCCCCCGGATATTCTCTGTCTGAAGATGATTTGAATAAGTCAGATACCCTATGGAATAAAAACCATTCCAAGGCGCTGGATGATGGTCGTATTGTTGAGAAAAACTCTTTTCGCCGCTCCAACTACTTTGATTTTGTCGGTCGTGAATGTCGTCATGTAAATAAGCATGTTGGCGTTCTGGATATGTCTGCATTCTCAAAATGCACAGTGACTGGCCATGGATCGGAAGCCTGGTTAAATAGTATTGTAGCCAACAATGTGCCCAAAGCCGTGGGACGTATTGGCCTGTGCCATATGCTCTCGCAAAATGGCGGTGTGCGCGCAGAATTTACTATCTATAAACGCGCCAAAAATAGCTATTACCTCGTCTTTGCTGGATCTCAAGAGCGCCATGACTGGGATTATCTCACCAAACTGGCGCCTCGCGATGGCTCGGTTAACCTGCAAAAGATCACCACCCAGATGGGCGTGCTGGTACTGGCGGGTCCAAAATCCCGCGAGGTGCTGCAAAAGCTGACAGATACTGATCTGTCTAACGATAACTTCAAGTGGCTGACGGGTAAGCCGATCAATGTGGGCTATGCCCAAGCGGAGGCTCTGCGAGTCAACTTTGTCGGTGAACTGGGTTGGGAATTACACCACCCCATTGAAATGCAGAACTATATCTTCGATGAGCTGATGAAGGCCGGTGCCGAGTTTGATATCAAGCCCTTTGGTATTCGCGCCATGGACAGCATGCGTATGGAGAAGTCCTACCGTTTGATTCCCCGCGAAATGTCGATCGAATATTCCGCACTGGAGTCAGGCTTGGAACGTTTTGTGAAGCTGGATAAAGACTGTGACTTTGTCGGCAAAAAAGCGCTGATGGCTTGGCAGGAAAGAGGCTTTGATAATTGCTTTGCCACCTTGGAAGTGCACGGCGTTACGGATGCCGATGCTCGCGGTTCTGAAGGTCTGTACAAAGACGACCAGCTGGTGGGTCGAGCGACTTCTGGTGGCTTTGGGTTCCGCACCAATAAGTCGTTGGCGCTGGGCTTAGTGAAGACTGCCTACGGTGCCATAGGTACAGAATTAGAGATTGAGATTCTGGGTGATCGCTACCGCGCGACTGTAATCGAAGAGTCGCCGTTTGATGCCGACAATAACTGTTTGAGAGCCTAGTATTTAGGCGCGTCGTGGACTGGTACTCTTGCGTCGCAAAACCATATGCGGCGCGGTCTAAACAGGCACAGACTGCGAGCAATAATGGACCCAATAAATTAGAGCTGCTGGCTGTTAATTGGAAGTGCTGGCGGCGCTTAATAAGAAAAGATCATGGTTTGGCGGGAAGAGGCATATGACTGAATTAACTGGACGAAGAAGAGCAGGGCGAGAGGCTGGTGGTCGCGAAGGACGCCGGGCTGCGCGTGAAAGTGCAGTAGTAAAGTCCTCACCGTTTATTGAACGTAAAATTCCCTATCTCGAGTATCTGACTGAAGAGAATCTGCAGTTGATTGAAGCCAACGCGGATATCTTATTGGAAGAGATCGGTATTGATTTTCTTGATGATCCCGAAGCGCTGCAAATGTGGAAGGACGCTGGCGCCGATGTGCAGGGCACCAGAGTCCATTTTCCTAAGGGCCTTTGTCGTTCAATTATTCAAGCCACTGCGCCCAGAGAATACACCCAGTATGCGCGCAACCCAGAACGCAATGTGATTATCGGC
Source organism: uncultured Cellvibrionales bacterium (assembly GCA_913060735.1). Lineage (GTDB taxonomy): Bacteria > Pseudomonadota > Gammaproteobacteria > Pseudomonadales > Porticoccaceae > HTCC2207. The sequence continues at coordinate 2,291 of CAJXVK010000019.1, read as the reverse complement.
GGCAAGCGTACTGTTTTAGTGCCTGCCTACGGTTCTCCCTTTGTGCACGATATTGATCAGGGTCGTCGCTACGCGACTATCGAAGACTTTCAGAATTTTGTGAAACTGGCCTATATGGCACCAGGCATGCACCATTCCGGCGGCACCATCTGTGAGCCTGTCGACCTGCCGGTTAATAAGCGCCACTTCGATATGGTCTACAGTCACTTTAAATACAGCGATAAGCCTCTGATGGGGTCGGTTACTCACCATGAGCGTGCTCAGGACACTGTCGATATGGCCAAGCTGGTCTTTGGCGATGAATTTGTTGACCAAAACTGTGTGCTGACCAGTTTGATCAACGTGAATTCACCCATGACTTACGATGCCACGATGCTTGGCTCATTAAAAGTTTATGCGCGCAATAATCAGGCCACGGTCATTTCACCCTTTATTCTTGCCGGTGCTATGTCGCCGGTGACTACGGCTGGTACTGTGACACAGATTCTTGCAGAGGCTATGGCGGGTATTGCCTTTACCCAGCTCTGCCGTCCTGGTGCACCGGTTATCTTTGGTACCTTCGCAGCGGCCGTCTCTATGGCCACAGGGGCACCGACCTTTGGCACTCCAGAACCCAGTCAGGTTATCTATGCCGCAGCGGCCCTGGCTCGTCGTTTAGGCGTGCCCTTTCGAAGTGGTGGTGGGCTGACCGGTTCGAAACTCCCCGATGCTCAAGCAGCCTATGAGGCTGCCAATACATTGCAAACCAGTGCACTGGCCGGCGTTAATTTTATGCTCCATACCGCCGGCTGGTTGGAAGGTGGCCTGGCGATGGGTTACGAAAAATTTATTATGGATTGCGACCAGGCCAGCATGATTGAAGTATTGCTGTCTGGTATGGATATGTCCGAGAACGGGCAGGCGCTGGATGCGGTTCGTGAAGTGGGTCCTGGTAAGCATTACTTGGGTTCTGCCCACACATTGAAAAACTTTGAAACCGCCTTTTATCGTTCAACTGTGGCTGATAACAATAGCTATGAGCAGTGGCAAGTGGACGGCTCTCTGGATACAGCTCAGCGGGCCAATGTGTTGTGGAAGAAGATGCTCAATGAGTATCAGGCACCGGCACTTGATGCGGCGGTTGATGAAGCTCTATTGGACTTTATGACGCGTCGCAAAGCTTCGTTTGAAGATCGAGATTACTAAGTTACACCTAATTGAGGGTCATATCCAATGTCTGATGAGGACGATATCGTACTAGCCGAACTATCCGATGATGATCTGGTATTGCAGATGCATGACGATCTGTACGACGGCTTAAAAGAAGAGATCGAAGAGGGCACACAGATTCTTCTCGATCGCGGCTGGTCTGCGGAAAAGGTGCTCTCCACAGCATTGGTTGATGGTATGACAATTGTCGGCATCGACTTCCGCGATGGTATTTTATTTGTGCCTGAGGTGCTGCTGTCAGCGAATGCAATGAAAGGCGGCATGGCCATCTTAAAACCACTATTGGCTGAGACAGGTGCCAAGCCTGTTGGCACCATGGTGATTGGCACCGTCAAAGGTGATATCCATGATATTGGTAAAAATCTGGTGGCCATGATGATGGAAGGCGCCGGTTTTGAAGTTCATGATATGGGTATCAATAACTCTGTTGAAGACTATATAGCGACTCTAGAGCGTCATAAGCCGGATATTCTTGGTATGTCTGCGCTGCTGACCACTACCATGCCCTATATGAAGGTTGTGATTGATGCGCTAAAAGACCAGGGGCTGCGTGAAAAATATATTGTCATGGTCGGTGGTGCGCCACTCAATCAGGAATTTGGTGATGCAGTGGGTGCCGATGCCTACTGCCGAGATGCAGCAGATGCTGCAACCACGGCTATTCGGTTGGTGTCTGAGCGCAGAGTTCTAGAGTCTGCCTAATGGTGGTTGCACCGTCTCAGGCAAAACTATTAGTGATTGCCTGCGGTGCATTGGCTCATGAAATTGTCTGGCTGCAGAAGGTCAATGGTTGGACTCAGATTGATCTGCAATGTTTGGATGCCGAGTTACACAATAAGCCAAAACTGATTCCGCAAAAGCTGCGCGCAGCGTTAGAGAAAAATCGCGGCCAGTATCAACATATTTTTATTGGCTATGGTGACTGCGGTACCGGTGGTGAGATTGACAGAATAATTGCGCAAGAGATTGACGCCGGCGATAAAAAAATTGATCGATTGCCTGGTGCGCACTGTTATTCATTTTATGCCGGTGAAGGGCTGTCTCTTATACACATCTGACGCTGCCGACGAGCGATCTAGTGT
>CAJXVK010000018.1 GCA_913060735.1 uncultured Cellvibrionales bacterium | reverse complement strand
GTGGGCTCGGAGATGTGTATAAGAGACAGGTATTGGGGGTTCAGGGGCCTGGTTTGTATAGTGAACCTATGTTCTATGACGAGGCATTGATCGAGGAGCGCTCCAAGCCCCTGGGTTATGCAATCGATGCGCGTAAACAGCGCTTTCCCGATGAGCCTTCTTATCAGTATCAGCCATTTATAGATTCAGGCAAGACCTTTCATTGGAACAAGACAGTCAAGGCGGAATTAAAGGATTACAATCTTCGCGATCTAAGCATTTAGCGGCAAACCTTTATTATTAACCTCAGGGTTGCTGAGGCTTAATAATAAGACAATATAATAATTGGACATGTATTTTGAGGTGACCGCATGCAACTAGCAATTTATGGCGCTGGCTCTACCGGCTGTTATCTGGGCGGGCTTTTACAGCTCTGCGGCCATGAGGTTAGCCTAGTTTGTCGCCAGCGTATTTGTGATTCGATTGTTGATGCTGGGGGTATAACCCTTACTGACTACAAGGGCCAGAATGAAAAGGTTATGCCAACTGGGCTGATTACACAGTTGGCAGATGAAATCTTTGATGCGGTATTTGTGACATTGAAGTGTCATCAGCTCGAAGCCGCTATGTCTGATTTAAGACAGCTTGCCGAAAATGGTGCCCAGTTGTTTTTTATGCAAAATGGCCTCGGCAGTCTGGAGCTTATTCGGCACCAGTTGCCGAGCGATAAGCTCAAGCAGGGCATCACACCCTTTAATATCCTGAGCCTGGACAATGCACATTTCCACCGCGGTACTGAGGGAACATTTCTATTTCACCAGACATCGGTGACAGAACAGCTTGCCAAGCAGTTGGGTGCCATTGGTTTTCCCTGTCAGCTGCATACCGATATGCAACCTATTATCTATGGTAAATTGCTGCTCAACCTAAACAATGCGCTTAATGCCGTTGCAGATCAGCCTATTAAAACCCAGTTAGAGAATCGTAAGCTGCGCAGAGTATATGCCGCAGCTCAGCGTGAATGGCTTGCTGTGGCAGCAGCAGAGGGGGTTGAGTTGGTGCAGTTTACCGCGGTAAAGCCCAGCCTAATGCCAGCTATTCTAAGTTTGCCCAATTGGATATTCCTGCGCCTGGCTAAGGCAATGTTGGATATCGATCCCCTTGCGCGCTCTTCAATGTGGGAGGATATTAAATTGGGTCGAAAAACCGAAATTGAGTTTCTTAACCAAGCTGTCGTAAAGCGCGCTGAGATCTTAGGTATTCAGGTTCCGGTTAACCGCAAGATTAGCGCGCTTATTCACACCCTGGAGTGCGGCGAAACCGTATCGCTGGAACAGCTCTACTAATACAAACGATTGGCAATCAATTATTAAGTATTTTCGTCTGCTGCGTGCCTTCCTTTATTCTGCTGTGGGTAGTGTAAAAACACTCAAATCAACCTATGCGCCAAGGGGAAACTATATATTCTGAGAGTTCTGCTGCCTTTACATCTTTTGATAAGAAAACGAGTAAGGCAGTCTAAAAGCTACTTTAGCTTGAAAATCTCAATAAACATTCCTTATCACCGTATTCAGCTAACTCTAATTGGCACGCCATATCCAGAAGCTCGTCTTCCTCAGTTACACGGACTTCAATACCGCTGGTTGGTTTGCCGATTGAACCAATGCGCCGCTCCTCTTTGCGAGACACAATGGGCCCCATGCATTCCGTTTGCCCAAAGCCTTCCATCAGGCAGATACCAAAGCGGTCATACCAGTGAATCAGAGCTGGAGGTGTGGGTGCGGCGGCGGTCAGCAGATACTCAGCCTGATCCAGGCCAAGCTACTCGCGAATCATTTTTCCTACAGCCTCGGCATCTGCTTCAAGGGCTGCATCCACAGCATCCTGCGACCCAAACTGAGCAATAATACCCTGTTGCAGTTGCTCCCAGACTCGCGGTGGACCATACATAAAGCCTGGGCGGCAGAGGGACAGATCGCGTAGCAGGGTGCCAAGGTTTTCATTGAAGTGGACTTCACCACAGTTGACCAGGGAGCTGCCCTCTACTACCTGTCTCTCGGCGATGTGAGCCAGTGGAAGATAGGAAAAGAATCTTGAACCTACTTTCATGGAGAACGTGCTGCTAAAGCGCGCGATTGGAATCAGATTAGAACTGTGGGTCTGCATGACCCCTTTGGGGGCTCCAGTGGTTCCCGAAGTAAACACCAGAGACACCAGGTCATCGGCCTGGCACTGATAAGCGGGCATACTGCCTCTAAAGGGGGCCGCTAGACCTTCCCAGCGCAAATGCTCCTCAGCAAGTTCGACGCCGGGCAGAGCAATCAGAAGAATACCTTCAGGCAGTACACGCCGCACCTGATCCCAATTCTCTGTCTCGCCAACAAACAGCACCTTCATCTCGGTAAAGTTCATTACATAGTCAGCAGTTTCGCTTGACGCGGTAGTGAACATGGGCACTACCACATGGCCGGCGGCGCAGGCGCCTAGGTCGGCAAAATACCAGTGGGCACGGTTGCGTGATAGCAGTCCGATACGATGTCCAGTGGTCTCAAAACGAGATTCGAGCCAGCAGGCAATAGCATTGATTTCAGTGTGAGCCTGACTCCAACTCCAGTCAGTAGTTGTATCCCCGTATCGCTCGCGCAGCCATGCTTGATTCGACTGCCTGCCGTGTATAACCAGTTCATGAACACAGGATTGCCATAATCAGTGTCATGGACTTTAACAATTTCTACCTCGACCTTATCCCAGTCTGCATCGAGATGCTCGGCTAACATCATCGAAATATGAGTCATGGAACCCTGATCAAATTCAGTCGCACCATATTTAACGACGATTGAATTATCTGGTTAAATAGTCACCCAAATATTGGCCTCCAAAGGCGCACCCGACGCGCTGGCATCTGCGCTTTCAGTTAAACTCATAGTAGTAATTAATCCGCTGGCTCCAATGGCGAAACTAAAGCAAGCACTGTTTTTGAGAAATGATCATCTTGAAAGAGATGTTGGCTGCTTGCTTGCTGTTGAATCCCTCATATAGTAAATACCCATACAGGCCAGTATATCTGGTCATGTATGGGTCTTTTAAATAGAGACGAGATGATGAAGTTATCAAAATTCGGTAAAAATAGCTAACTGATCAAATCTATGTGTATGTTATGGACTCACAGCACTCAATTTTTTACTACACCTCTCTGGAGGACTGCTTAGTGAGATAGTCGCGCATTCTATTCTTCACTTGCTCTGCAGACTCCTTGGTCCAGTCACGGAAGCCTTTTCCTGTGGCCATACCGGTTTCACCGCGTTTTACTTTGTCTACCAACAGAGGGGGCGGCTCAGTCGAATTATCCAGAGTGGGGAACAGCACCGTTAGGATGTCGAGAGTTAGATTGAGTCCAACTAGGTCGGACTGTTCCATTGGGCCCAGGATCGCCAGACGGGAACCAAAGCTGTGTTTGACAACGGTGTCGATGGTCTCGGCATCGCAGACACCGGCAGACACAAGTGCAATCGCTTCGCGCTTCATAGCATGCTGCAGTCGGTTGCCGATAAATCCGGGTATATCGTGCTTTACGTGCACCGGTTTCATTGCGACACCTTCCAGCAGGCTAATGGTCCGTTGAACGGTGGACAATGCTGTTTTATCTGATTGAACCACCTCTACCAGTCTGACTAGATGAGGCGGATTCCAGAAATGGGTGCCGACCACGCGACTGCGATTGACTACCTTCGCACTGACCTCGTGAATTGGGATCGCAGAAGTATTAGTTGCTAGAATTGCAGTGTCCGGAGCCAGCTCAGACAATTGTGCAAAGATTGCTTGTTTGATTTCAAGTTTTTCCGGACCTGCTTCGATAACAAGTTCCGCGTTCTGAACGGCATCCCACAATGCTTCTTCACAGGTCAAATTGATGAGAGTGGACGGGTCTTGCTTGAGGAGGTTATAGATGTCTCGAATTTTTCCCGGTGCATCTGCTAGAATTTCCCTATTGCGGTCATGCAAATATACATTGTGACCACCTGCCAGAAAAACCTGAGCAATCGCATGTCCCATCAAGCCCGCACCGATGACTGTTACGTGAATTTTTTCTTGCCTCATTGAGTTCTACCCTGCGGAGAAACCGCCATCAACGTACATAATCTGGCCCGTACAAAAGTTCGATGCGGGGGAGAGTAGGTATATCGCCATGCCTAAAAGGTCTTCTGGCTCCCCCAGGCGTCCCAAAGGCAGCCGGGACAGAGAGCGGGCTTTAGTAGCCTGCCCTAACTCATTATCTTCATCGAACATCCAGGCTGTAAGGCTTGAACGAAACACTGTCGGTGCTATCGAATTTACATTGATCCCGTACTGGCCCCATTCAGTAGCGAGAACCTTGGTCAGCATATTGGTAGCACCCTTCGATGTGCAGTACCCGGTGTATCCCGAAATATTTCCATGGCGACCCCGCACCGATGAAACCATGACAACCTTGCCGCCCTTAAGCCTATTTTCGATTCTCCATGAGCCGTAGGCTTTTGCCATTAGCCAATTACCGCGAACATTGGCATCCATCACTTCCTGCCATTCTTCGTAGGATTGTTCGTGAATAAACCCAGCTTTGTTAAATCCCGAGCCAATGAACATCAGCTCGATATCTCCATAGGCATCCACTGCTGCATTTACCATGGCCTCTGCGTCTTCAAGGCTATCGGGACGAAGATTGATTGTCTGTACTTCTCCGCCCACGCTGCGGCATTCCTCGGCCACCTCTTCAAGCGCATCTTTTGACCCGGCGACCAGAGTCAACCGTGCACCCAGTGACGCGAGGGCAATAGCAACAGCACGACCAAAAGCGCCGGAAGCGCCAGTGATCAGTGCGGACTTCCCGCTGACGTCAAAAAGAGATAGAGGATTCTTAAGTGGTTCAGTAATCATTATTCCTTCTCCCTTAAATTTGAAGATACGATGACCAGCATGGTAACGGGTTTGTTGCTGCAGTTCTTTATTGCACGCTGTTCGTCAAATCCAATAACGCAAGAATCAAGTGGACCTAGGGTTGTCTCCTTAGGTGCATCAGTACTGCCGGTTATGATTGTTACCTCTCCTTCGAGAACCACGTAGACCTTCTCGTTAGGTGAACCGCTCCATTCGGCGTCTCCACCTGGCAGGAAGTACGACAAGCTGCAGGAAAAGCTTTCCAAACTAGAAGCCTCAAGTCCCTGCAGGCGCAGTGCGGTCATATTGTTGTGCAGTTTGGCCTCATATGATTTGGCGTCACTCAGGCGTGTCACTTTCATGGAGTTGTTATCCTTTTTCTATACGGAATTGTTGTTGGGGGTCAAGCATTGCTACAACACGGATGCCACAGCCATCGCCGCCCGGCCAGCGCCATGGATAGCACATAAAAGTGCAACGTTTACCGGTGATTTTGTCGACGTCACCGCCAATGTTTTCGATGCCGGGAATACCTGCTGCAAGCAGTGCCTTGTGAGATGGCTCCCAGTGAGGGAAATCGCTCATCACATCCCGCCCAGTTTCATCTTTGTATTCCTTGAAAAGGTGATGGTGTGTAGGTCCGGGACCGTGGTCTACTAACTTGGTGCCCAACGGATGATCGAGTGCCTGGACATCGATGCCTACCAGTTTCACACCCCGCTCGACCAACCACTCCGCGCCTTCCTTATACAATCCGGGGGAATACTGGTAGTAAGCATCGTTATCGCCCAGGTTTTTGTGGCTGCCGGTGTTAATAATGACAATGTCGCCACGTCTTATCGCTGGTTCAGCTTTTTCTAGGTCCTCTGGTGTAACAATCCCCCACTTTCCCTTTGGGATTGATACAACGACCCCTGTGCCGAAGAATCTCCAGGGTTCGAAATCAGCGAGATCTAGTGCATTTTCTGTAACATGAATTGGCGAATCCATATGCGTACCGCGATGCTGGATTCCTTCCCACTCTAGAACCTGACAGCCATGCATAGCATGAAACTGCACGGTACTGATCGCGATACCTTTTGGGCTGGATGGCCACTGCGGCATACCGTGTCCCCAGCGAATACTGAGGTCGAAATATTCCAGACCATTGGTTGATCCGGCAGTAGATTTAGTCATAATCGAATCTCGCTTGTTATTGGTCGTTGGTGCCGGATTCAACGCGGTAGTCACCGTTTGGATCGCAGATGGCCATCAGTCGGATGACACAGGCGTCTCCTTCAAGCCAGCGCCAGGGGTAGGCGTGGAACGTAACGCGCCGCCCTGAAAGCTCATCTAGGTCGCCGCCAACGTTTTCAATGGTGGGTATATCCTGCGCCAGCAGGTATTTATGCGCCGGGTTCCAGTCGGGAAAATCATCGAGTGCTTCACGACCGGTCGCTTCTTTGTACTCCGGCGCGAGACGTTTCATGTTAGGCCCGTTGCGATGAGGGCCCAGTGACGTCGCCAGAGGGTGGTCCACCTGTGGGGTATCCATGCCAACCAGTTTTACCTGTTTGTTCGCCAGCCACTGTGCAGCTGACTTACACAAACCGGGTGAGTGACCAAAATACTCTTGGCTGTCTGCATATTTGTGGTGCCAACCAGTGTTAATAAGTACGATATCTCCGGGTTTAATCACTGGGTTAAGTTTTTCCAGATCCTGGGCTGTCACCAATTCCCATTGTCCTTTGGGTAGCGACAGCACCAGTCCGCTGCCCCAAAAGCGATCCATATCGATTTCACCAATGCCCTTGCCACCTTGAATGAGATGTATCGGCGCATTTACATGCGTTGATGTGTGAAATACGGTTTTAAACTTTTGGCTCATCACGCCGTGCTTGGCGTGATTGACTGACCGGAACATTACCAACTCATCGAATCCCGGTAGCACCGGTTGGTTATGCCTCCATGGGTGACTCAATTCGAAAAATTCTAGACCGGTACTTGGCTCAACTTGTGCCGACATAAGCTTTTTCCTTTGGATAGTTAGGCGAAAAAGTATTACATGAATTTTCACCACAGTGACCAAGATGTCGCACATATCGAGACAGAGTGAGGTAAAAAATGGTCTTCGACTGCTGAGTGTTTAATACTTCATAAAGACAATGCTGACCACTCAGCTACTTATTAACAACTGGAGCTATATGATGCCTCAACTTGATAGTCCTATTGAGCTGTTTAACCTAAAAGGGAAATCCGCACTCGTCGTGGGTGCGACTGGAGCCCTGGGGGAGGCAGCAGCCCGAGCTTTGGCAGGGGCTGGCGCTCGTGTAACGCTCGCGGGCGGAAATGCCCCGGCTCTAAGTGCGCTGGCAGAAGAGCTGACCGAAGTCGGTGCTGAGGTCTCCGCATTTGAAGGGCGGCCTATAGATGAGGCGACTGCTGACCAAATGATTGCAGCGGCGGCGAAGCACGGCGATGGGCTGGATATCCTGATAGCGGCCTCTGGCACTAGTAGCATAAAACCCATTGTGGAGATGGAGCCGGACACCTGGGATCAGGTCATGGACGCCAATGTGCGGCAGACCTGGTTATTGTGTCGATCGGCGAGCCGTCTTTTTATTGAGCAGCAACGAGGCGGGAAAGTCATCCTGATATCGTCGGTTCGCGCGACCTTTGCTACCACTGCTGGGACCTCGGCCTACGGTACTTCCAAGGCTGCAATCAATATGTTGACTCGCTCGCTGGCGGTTGAGCTGGGGCAGCATCAGGTCTGTGTCAATGCTATCGCTCCCACCGTATTCCGCTCGAAGTTGACGGCGTGGTTATTTGAGGATGATGCGACCGAAGCCCGCGCGCAGGTGTTGAATCGCATCCCGCTGGGAAGGTTGGGTGAGCCAGCTGACTTTGCCGGTGTGTTCCTGTTTTTGTCTTCTGCGGCCTCGAATTTGGTCACAGGCGAAGTGGTGAATGTAGATGGTGGTTTTTCATGCAACTAGCCATTCAGTCCCGTAATAAAACTTCGAAGAATTGTCGCACTATTTGAAACAACTCAATTGATGACTCAATAGCATGGTATTAAGCTCATTTGAGCAGATGTCCTATTCATAAAAAAATAAATGGAGAAAACATGAAGCACGCTAATAGAAAATCCAAAGTAAACAAACTGACACCGGAAAAGCTCACCGATAGCTTTAGCATGCGGCCACTTAGTGCGGCGATCTGTGCATTAATGGCAGTGCCAGGTTTTGTTAGTCCCATAGCTAGCGCACAGCAATCTGATACGTTAGAAGAGGTGATTGTAACAGCGCGGAAGCGTTCTGAATCAGTAACGGATGTTCCCGTATCAATCTCTGCGCTAAGTGGTGATGCCCTCAACGCAGCCGGGATTACGACTCTCACTGGGCTGTTTGCTGTGGTACCAGGCGTGGATAACAATGCGGATGGAAGCCGCATTGCTAACAAGCCGGCCATAAGAGGAATCGGATCTCAGGAAAACGCCTCTGTGCGACAAAAGGTGGCCACGTTCATCGATGGTATGCCTTTGATAGGGGCACAGGGTATTGGATCGTTCGCAGGCCTCGAGCGGGTTGAGGTTATACGTGGTCCACAGAGTGCTGCTTTCGGGCGATCTACGTTTGGTGGAGCAATCAACTACGTGACCCGAGATCCTGGTCAGGAACTAGAGCTCAATCTCCGAGCAAGTTTTGCCGGAGACGGCGCAAGAAACCTTAGTGGCGTGTTCTCCTCTCCCCTTGGTGACAAGTTTGGTGTCATTGCCACGCTGGAAGAGAAAAACTATAATGGAGACGATGATTGGGTGACTACCTCGGGCGTCCAGCTCGGAGGTCTGAATGATAAGATGGGAAGCATTAAGCTTCGTTTCGACCCCAGCGACTCGTTTAGTGGTGAGTTGATGTACATGCGACAGGAGGTTGATGACGATCATCCTCCCTCGTTGTTTGCCAATCTTGATCAAGTCGAACCACATCCGGAAGATAGTGATGGTATGTGTGCGATCAACGGCGGGGGGAATTCCTGTGTCATCATCGGGGGAGTCGATGACATTGCTCAGATCTACGAGTATGATTTTGATAACCTGAGAAATCCGATTCTGGATCCCGGCACTCGAATAGAGAGAGATCGAATTCAGGGTTCCATATCGTTGAACTTTGACAATGGGGCATCGCTTACTGTGCTCGCTTCTCATACGGAGGAGGAGGGCGTTACCTGGTTGGATCGAGACGCTTTTACCGGTGGTATGGCTATACACGCGGCTTCAACACCTGAGTCAGATGAGGACTATATAGAACTGCGTTACTCCTCCCCTTCAGAGAATCGATTAGGCTGGCTTATTGGGGCCTCATTCTATGAATACGATTACAACAATACGGTGTTCAATAATCTGACCACTGGTGCAATTATGGGCCTGTTTAATGAAGGGGCAAAAAATACTGGTGTATTTGCTAGCCTGAACTACGAAGTCAATGAGCGCTTCACGGCCTCACTAGAGGGTCGGTATCAGATTGATGAAGTCTCGGGAACTTACGCAACGAATCCAGATCGAGGAGTCTTCGCCGATATCAGTGAAGAAGATGAGACGACGTCATTCCAGCCAAGACTTGGGTTAACCTACGCTATCAGTGAATCTACTAATCTCTATTTTCAGGCCGCGCTGGGTAATAATCCCGCAGCCTTTAACACTGTTCTGTTCGATCCGATAATGCAAGAAGCGGCCAGTTCTGAAGGGCTTAATCTCGAGGCCTTTCAGACGTTTGATGAGGAAGAGATTCTGAACTATGAGATCGGCCTGAAGGCTGTGATTCCCGACTGGAATCTGCGCTATTCTGCCGCACTCTACTACCTTGATTGGGAAGGCTATGTTCAGCCAACGACCTTGGACTGGACACCGGAGGATGGTGAGCTTCTTCCTGGCACGACCGGGAATGATTACTTCCAGCGAGTATTCTTGAATACTGGCGATTTAGATGGCTTTGGGTTCGAGTTTGAGGGCCAGTGGGCCGCTACTGAAGAGCTCGTTGTTGGAGGTATGTTCTCGTACTCTGGACTCGAGTTCACCGACGATGCCTGCTCCCCCATCCCCCTGAACTACGGCGTTCCCGCGATTGAACTCGACCCATATGCATGTGCTTCCGTGGAAGGAGCGCAGCTACCAATGACGTCCAAGTACAGTGCTGCGGTAAATGCAACTTACACCATGCAATTCAGTAACGGCTATGAGGGTTACGCTCGCTTCGACTATCAGTACAAATCCAAACGATACACAGAGCAGATAAATACAGACTACTTGCCCAGTTTCGACCTGGTGAATCTACGGTTTGGCGTCCGATCGGATTCCTGGTCAGTAGAGCTATTTGGAAACAATATATTTGACGAAGACAGTCCTGCCGGAGCGGTTCGCTTCTTTGACAGCAGACAGCCAGGGATGGTATTCAATACAACCGTCAGGCAACGTCGGCCCCGATCGGTCGGTATAGCGTTAAACTACGACATCTAACGCATAGCGCGCTCCGGACCTGGTTGTCGCATGTGACCCAATCAGGCACTTGGGAGATATATAGACTTGGGAGAATGGAGTAGATGATAATCAGTTTTTGGCCCCTCCGAACACACTTTGATCGAGTATTAGTCATCTTGCTGGTGACTATCTCGTTCATTGGCTTGAGCCATAAGGGGATCGCCGATGGGCGCAGCGATCCGCCAAATGTCGTATTTATCCTAGTTGATGATCTGGGCTGGGATGATGTTGGTTACCTTGGGTCGGAGATCAAGACGCCCAACATTGATTCGTTGGCGCGTAGCGGCATTGTACTAGATCACGGATATGCCTTCCCAATATGCAGTCCAACCAGGGCTGCGCTCATGACCGGTCATAACCCGCTTAGGTATGGTATCGATGGGGCGATGGAGAATGATGCGATGCTACCGGAACATTTAGATCTGTTACCTGAATACCTTCGCAGGTCGGGTTATCGAACATGGATGGTAGGGAAATGGCACCTCGGGATGGGAGTACCTGAGGCCATGCCACATGCACGAGGCTTTGATTACTACTATGGCCATCTCGGTGGTTTCATCGACTTCTATACCCACGTCTACTTCGGTGGACTGGATTGGCAAAGAAATGGGAAATCCGTGCGTGAGAAAGGTTACGCAACCGATCTGATTACGAGGGAAGCTATACAGTTATTGTCTGGCCATGACGGGGAAAGTCCTTTTTTCCTTTTCCTTTCATACAATGCGCCACATACTCCCTTGCAGTACCCCCCCGAGGCTAAGTATTCTTACGAAGAGATTGAATCGAAGGACCGTCGCGTATTTGCACAAATGACCACATACTTGGATTCGGCGATCGGTGAGGTAGTGTCAGCCCTAGAAGAGCGTGATTTCTTAGAGAATACACTCATTGTATTTATGAGTGATAATGGGGGAAATCTTAAAGCTGGCGCACACAATGGTCCGCTTCGCGATGGTAAAGGAAGTGCACTTGAAGGGGGAATTCGCGTCCCTGCCTTTCTAGCTTGGAAGAGAGGGTTGGTGGGAAACCGTACATTTGACGACCCAGTATTCGTTCAGGACTGGTTACCAACGCTCCTTGCGGTAGCCGGTGTGAACTATAACGTGGAAGATTTCGATGGTCGAAGCGCTTGGGTTGCTCTGGAAAGCGGCCAAAGTATTGTTCGGAGTGGGCCAGTAATGATTGGGGCGGAGCACTCTAAGGCAGTATTCGATTGGCCGTGGAAGTTACTGCGAGACGAAACGCCAGGCCGTGGAGATCAATTGTATAACGTCAAAGTTGACCCCACAGAGCAGATTGACCTAGCAAACAAACACCCTGAACTTGTCCAAAAACTCGGTGCAGAACTTGATGCACTGCCGATAAGGGAATCCAGAGCCGCAAAGGGACCAAAACCGGAATCACTCTTTAGAGATTCATCAGGAGATTTTGATTACGATATCCGGATGCCTGAAACTCGGTTACCGTGGGCGGAGGCGGCGCTTGCAGAATAGTCGAGAGCACAAAGGTGTTTTGCGTAACTTGAGTGAAGAGCTTATCTTCCGTCCAGCTGTGTGAGTATGAAATCAAACTACACTCAGGATGTTCAATTCGACTCAGCGTTCGGTGCGCTGCAGACTCCGGCTCATCTCTTTACGGCTGCACTATTGAATGGAACAGCGGCAGCGCCAGTTAATTGTCATTTCCGATATTTGGACGTAGCTTGCGGAAATGGCCTCACGTTGTCACTACTTGCCGAAGCCTACCCTTTTGCGGATTTTGTCGGTATCGATATCAATGAGAAGCATATCGAGGAGGCGCGTAGTCGAGCGGAGGCTGCCTGTATGACAAACATATCGTTCGTGCAAGGCGACTTGGCTACGGTTACTGCTGAGGAGTTTGAGCCGTTTGATTACTGCGCGATCGTTGGGGTCTATTCCTGGCTAGACGCATATCGAAGAAAAAGAGCACGTGAATTTATCAAAAACGTGGTTAAACCAGGCGGCCTCGTTTATCTTGATTACTCCTCTCAACCAGGTATGGCGCAAACTGCCCCCCTGTATCACATGATCAAGCAGATTGGGGCTGTTTGTGATGGTGACAGCGCACAGCAACTGGCATCTGCTTCTTCGCTATTGAACCGCATGCGTGAGGGAGGCGCCAGATTCTTCGAGCAAAATAATGGTGCATCAGCCCGCCTGGCAGGAATACTCCAAAATCCACCGGCGGATGAGGCACATGAAGTCTTCAATCTCCAAGAAATGGCATTGTGGAGTTCTGAGGTAATAGAATCACTCGAGGAAGAGGGGTTTAGGTACGTAGGTAGCAGCATACTCCACCAAAACATGTCAGGGGTGACCTCACCATCCGTTTTGCCTAAGGAGAGCAGTCAACTACCATTAGCTCTTCGGCAGTTATTGCAGGATGTCGCGTGGAACGTAGCGCACAGAAATGACCTCTATGTTAATGGTAATACACCAGAAAGCGCTGATCTCCAACTGACGCTTTTAGACTCGTTCCCTTATGTTGCTCCAGGGGCTTTAAATGAGGCAAACCTAAAAGGGCTCTCTAAAGCGTTCCCCAGAGTCGATTTTACATCGAGGCCAGTGGTCAGCGTTACTCATGCAGCAAAACGAGCGCAAACTTTCGGTGACCTTTATGAGCTAGCTTCTCAGGAGGGTATATCCGCCACAGAGATTACAGAAGTGGTAACCATTCTACTTGCAGCTCGTGTTTTATCGGTGGCTATTACTCCCATAAAGAATCAACCCACCGGGGAAAAGCTTTCCATGCCGTCCAAGCTAAATCGGATGATACTCATGGAAGATATTTCTCAAGAGCATGCTCGCCCTTTTGCTTCCCCAGTGGTGGGGACTCGGGTACTGATGCCTATTCGTGATCGTGTCTACGTGTGGGCCTTGGTCCTTGGTGACGTAGGTAAAGCCTGGGATGCGATGGGTGAACTTCGAGAGGCATTTCGAGGCGATAGGGGAGAGCCCTTAAATCGGTCTCAATTTGTTGAAGTCGTATCTGACAGCATGGTCAACTTTGAGAAGACCGCTGTACCAGAGCTTCTTCGGCTGGGTATTCTAGAGTATCAGTGATGGCGGGAGTAGGTGTGCTTAACTGCGTGACTCCAGCAGGTCAGAGCGACTGGCTCGTCTCAATGGACGGGCCAGTCATTCGTCGCTAACGTAACATAGATTACAAAACGACTATCTATCATATTTAATGTACTCAAAATCATGCGCTGAATCAGAGAGGTTGAAGGAATACATCTCAGACAGAACGTGAATACGAAAATCCCGCTCTATCAACGTCTTCCATGGACGTACGCACATATAGTGAGTCAGGCGGCGACATGAACGGCTTGATTCCATAATGAGCCTTGCCAGTTCCCAGGCGCGGTCCACAATCTGTTCCCGTTCAACCACCTCATTGACAACACCCAAATCAAGGCACTTCTGGGCATCCATTTCCTTACAGGTCAGCATCATGTAGTTACCGCGCTTGATACCGAGAATCTCCTGCAGGCATAGCCCCATGCCATCGCCGGGTACATGGCCGCTATGCATACCGAAGTGATCATCTTTCAGGATAAAATCGGGTGTGCAAAGTGTGATGTCGCTCATCATGCACATCTCCCAGTGGATGCCCTTACCGTTGATCGCGGCAATGGTGGGAATCTCGATGTCATTGACAAAGTTCTCAACGATTTTCAACGTGTCGTAAATTTGTACGTCATACCGCTTATCGTTATTGGGTGACTGCTCTACCTCGGCAAAAGATTCGGTGTCCCACTCATTGATCCAGCTTGGGTCGGTACCCGTCAGGATAAGGACTTCGTTTTCTTTGTCATGACCGATCACTGTCCACAACTCGGCCAGCGCGTGGTGAAACTGGTAGCTCCATTTTACCGGGCCGTCGTTGGTATGCATTCTTACCTCTAGAATGCCGTTCTCTCTTTTGAACTTGAAGAATTCCTTGAAACGCTCACTGTATTCTTCCAGTGTTGGTGTGCGGTAGTAGTTATTAATCGCCATTGTATATCCTCCAATATATTGTCGGCACAAATTATCTTCCGTTTGGGACGTGTGTGAACGCCGGAGAAGGCGTCTGGATAAGATGACCGCCTGTCTTGCCATGATAGTCAGTTCCCCTGATAAAATTAACGATGCAGTAAGAATCGTCTCACATAGAGGGACAATAGCGGATCTTTTGGTTACACAAACTGGAGCCTAATTCGAACCCGTTTGCCAGATGTTTGCGAAGAAAAAATGGCGATCGTAGCCTGTGTTAAAACGAATCATTGCTCCGGTAATTACCCTATGTGTCTCTATATTTGAGACGGTGGCGTTGAGTGAGACATGCTTGGAATCTACACTGATTAACGATGGGAGCCGGTTTCGGTCTGGCTCTGGGCCTTGATTCATAACACAGGGGGGTGCAGACGTGAATCCAGAGAACATAAAACGCGTGGTAGTGGTGGGCGCCGGGATTATGGGTGCGGGAATCGCTCAGAATTTTGCCCAGGCCGGGTTACAGGTAAGGGTGCTCGATGTGACCCGGAAAGCGCTCGACCGTTGTCGTAGCCAGATAAGCTCCAATTTGAAGGAATTTCACGAATTCGGCTTGTTGGATGAAGCCGTGGGCTCAATCTGCGAGAGAGTTACATTCTACTTGAATGATGAATTTTCCGAGGCAGTGACCAATTGCGATGTTGTGGTCGAGGCGATGCCAGAAGTCATTGAATTGAAGCGGGAGCTTTTTGCGCGGCTGGATCAGCTGCCCGAACATGTCATTTTGGCAAGTAACACTAGCAGCATGACCATTTCCAGAATTGCCGAAAAGATGACAACACCCGAGCGAGTGATAGGCCTACATTATTTTAATCCCGCTCACATAATACCCGCGGTGGAGATCCATAAAGGTAAGGCAACCAACGAAAGCGTGATCACGACAATCACCGACCTAATGAATTGGGTGGGGAAACTTCCTGTGCTGGTAAGAAAAGAAGTCCCCGGTTTCGTTATCAACAGGCTTACCGGTGCAATGGAAAGAGAAATTGACTACTTGCTCGATGAAGGCGTCGTTTCACCGGAGGACCTCGATAGGGCCGTCAAGGGTAGCTATGGTTTTCGACTTGCCTGTCTTGGTCCGATGGAAGCTGAAGACATGATCGGTCTGGACACTGCAGCAAGAGCTTCCGCGAATATATTCCCGACCCTGAGTAACGCGCAGGTGCCGTCGTCTCAACTATTGGAAAAAGTAGAACGGGGTGAGCTCGGCATAAAATCCGGGGAGGGGTGGTACCACTACCCCGATAACACCCAAAGCGAGACACTTGGTCGCAATAATCGACGCTTGCTACAGCAACTGAAATTGTTTGACTTGAACAGGGGCAGTGAAGCATCCGAGTAATCTTAAAATTTCTACAGAGGAATAATCTGTTGTGAAACTCGTAACCTTTAGTATACAAACACCACTGGGGAGCATTTCGCGCGTTGGTGCTCTGCTGGATCAGAACGTCATTGACCTCTCACTCGCCTACGCGGCTTCCTTAAAGGCGACATCTAATACGGAGCGGTTCTACGAAGTGGCGGAGGCTCTTATACCTCTAGATATGATTGAGTTTTTCCGTGGGGGGCAGAAGAGCCTATCTGCTGCAAACGATGCCTTGACATTCGTCGAGGCCCAGGTCAAGGCGGGTATCGAACCGAGAGGCCCGAAAGATGAACGCATTGTGTCCAACCTGGATGATGTGATTTTGCTAGCGCCGGTACTGAGGCCAACTTCCATCAGGGACACAATCAGCTTCGAGACGCACGCGAAGAATTTCGAGAAGCGTACGGGCAAGCCTATCCCAGATTTATGGTACAAGAGGCCGTTATATTACAAGGGTAACTGCGACACTGTGGTGGGAATGGATGCAGAGATTGACTGGCCCAAGTATACTGAAAAGCTGGATTATGAGCTGGAATTTGGCGTCTATATCGGCAAGACTGGCAGGAATATTCCAGCGGAGTGCGCCACTGACTACATCGCGGGATACACTATATTCAATGACATAAGTGCTAGGGATGTATTGCAAGAGGAAGTGACGATGTTGCTGGGACCCTCCAAGGGTAAGGACATGGATAGTGGGAATGTGATGGGTCCCTGTGTGGTCACACCGGATGAGTTTGATGTCAGCAATTTAAGGATGCAGGCTAGAGTTAATGGCGAGGTCTGGTCTCAGGGCAGTACGTCGGATATGTTCTGGAGTTTTGAGCAGATCATTGAGTACATCTCCCGCTCCGAGACACTTTATCCCGGTGATTTCATCGGCTCTGGTACGATTGCCTATGGCTGCGGCGATGAGTTAGAGCGCTGGATTCAACCTGGGGATACTGTCGAACTGGAAGTAGAAGGAATCGGTGTACTCAGTAATAAGATCCGCTAGCGATTCGGGTTATTAGGTCCCAGATCGCGAGAGCTGAAATTTCACTTATCCATGGGTTAGAACTAATGTCTAGTTGTCATTTGGAGTGCTTCAGCATATGAAACCACGTGGACCAGCCTCAACCGTAGATAAAGCTATTCAGGTACTCATCACGTTGTCCCATGAGGAGGGGGAGATGGGCACTACGGACATTGGCCGAAAGCTAGGCGTCCATAAGGCCACTATCTCGCGAATAATTTTGAAGTTGGCTGAGTACGAGATGGTATACAAGAATCGGGAGACCGGGAAATATGGACTGGGTCCAGCCATCTATCAGCTGGCGACGACAATGGTGGAGCTCAATTTCAGGCAAGCCAAGGAGGTCTCTAGGCCGTTAATTGACAGCCTCCGGAATTCTACGGGGGAAACGGTGACACTGGAGATGTGGCTGGGAAATTCAACCATACCCATTTATTCGGCCTTGTCCCCACACCCACTCACAGCGCAACCACCACCCGGTGAGCCTCTCGCATTGCATGCAGCGGCCGGTGCGAAAGTAATTCTGGCGCATATGCATCCCGATCGAGCTGACCTCCTACTCGACGGAGAGTTGACAAGGTTCACTGGCAAGACAATTACCGATAGGCAGCTCCTGAAACAGAGCCTGACCGAATACAATAAGCAGGGTTTTGCGATAGATCACGAGGAATTTCATGAAGGCATATGTGGCGTCGCGGTCCCTGTTTATAACCATCTCCGGCAGCCATTCGCGGCTCTTGTTGTCTTGATACCCAGTTCAAGGTCTTCACAGACGATGGATTCCGGATTAATTGCGAGTCTGAAGAAGACAGCCGCAACAATTACCAAAGAGCTGCTGCTGGCTAGGGCCAGGGATAGATCGCCCGTTCCTAGAACAAAAGGGTTATAGCGATGGAACAACTTAATATGAGCCAGATAAACGAAACCCATGACATTCATCTTATAAGCTGGGTGGACTCGGCTAATGACAACAGCGAATTCCCCATTCAAAACCTGCCTTTGGGGATATTTCGGCGTGCTGGTAGCGGGGAGGTCTTGCGCGGTGGCGTAGCCATCGGCGACCAGGTGCTGGATATTGCAGGTGCGGTGCGAACAGGTATTTTTGATGGGTTGGCGTTGCAGGCGGCTCAAGCCGCTGCTGAATCATCACTCAACCGCTTGATGGGAATGGGCTCAGCAGCTAGCGGCGCCTTGCGACTGGCTCTGTCGCGCGCACTACGCAGCGATTCAGAGGTAAGAGCGCAAATTCAGGAATGTTTGGTGCCACAAGCCGATGTCGAATATGGGATGCCAAGTCGGGTCGGTGACTATACCGATTTCTATACCTCCATAAACCACGCTTCTGCTGTGGGGGCCCTGTTCCGCCCAGACAATCCCTTGCTGCCCAACTACAAGTGGATTCCCATCGCTTATCACGGCCGTTCTTCAACGATTGGGATTTCTGGTACGGCCTTTGCTCGACCAATGGCCCAGATCAAAGCAGTCAGTTCTAATGAACCGGATTTCGGTCCCAGTCGTCGGCTTGACTATGAAGTGGAGGTGGGGGTTTTCATTGGCGAGGGCTCAGAAGCGGGCGATCGCATAGGGATAGATGTTGCAGAGGACCATATTTTTGGCCTGTGTCTACTCAACGACTGGTCGGCTCGCGATATTCAAGCGTGGGAGTATCAACCACTGGGGCCTTTTCTGGCTAAAAATTTCGCTACGACAATTTCACCGTGGATTGTAACCAGGGAGGCGCTCGCTCCGTTTCGAACTAAATTTTCGCGCCCTAAGGGGGATCCGCAGCCGCTCAGCTATCTGGCATCGCACATCAATTCCGAGCAGGGAGCGATTGACTTACAGTTGGAGTGCTATATCCAGACTGAGAATATGCGTGCGGCGGGCGAAAAGCCCGTTAAGCTATCCAGTGCCTGTTTTAGTGAAGCCTACTGGACTGTCGGGCAGATGGTGGCCCACCATTCAGTGAACGGCTGTGCCATGAATCCGGGAGATTTACTTGGCACCGGTACCCAGTCAGGTGCGAATAGGGACCAGTCTGGGTCGCTGCTGGAGCTGACGCGAGGCGGTACTGACGCTATCAGACTTCCCAATGGTGAATCTCGCAACTTTCTTGAAGACGGCGACTCCGTACTCATCCGTGGTTTCTGTGAGAGGGAAGGTGCCGCTCGTATCGGGTTTGGAGAGGTGGAAGCTACTATCTTGCCAGCGCAAGACTGAAATCTTTGTGGTGCCTATCCACAGCTCATTTGCGCTCCAATTGTTGCAATAGTAGAAGTGTCTCAGTATCTGAAACAAACTGGTTTCGGGAAAATAACAGGCTTACAGACGTGGCTATAATGTCGGCATGAATATTGGGATATTGGTAGCAGTTTTATTTTACGAGCTAATCCTCATTGGTGGTATAGGCTATTGGGTGTCCCGAAAAAGTGCTCGGGACGGCCACAATGAAGCCGAATTCACTCTGGGTGGACGGCAGCTGGGAGTTCCGGTCGTAGCCGCCACACTTGCTTTAACGGTTCTGGGTACACCCCATATCATGGGTATATTCGAGATGGCCTGGGACATGGGTGCCACCGCTCTGTGGTTTTCCATTGCCCATGTCATTCTCTTGGTAGTTATCTGTCTCAGTACCGGTTTGTGGGTCAGGCGCACTGGTGTTAATTCAGTGCCTCAACTACTGGAGACTTTATACAGCCCAGGTATTCGGATGATGGTGTCCTGTGTAATGGCGGGCTCGATATTCGGCGTACTAACACTTGAAACACAAGGACTCGCGATTCTGTTATCAACCATGACAGGATGGGAGATTAAATATGCCGCCATTGCTGGGGGCGTATTGGGAGTATTGTATGTAGTGCTGGCGGGCATCAAGGAAGTCGGTTGGATAAACGTCCTCAATGCGATACTGATGTATGTAAGCGTTATCCTCGCGATGTTATTTCTCGCTTTTAAGCTTCCCGGCGGTGACTTTTCATCGGTGGCTGAATTTTACACCGCCAGCGATGATGAACATATGCTGACTATATTTGGACCTCCCGAATTACTTTGGACCTTTGCCTTTGGCCTGGTCGTTGCGCTGGTATTCAGCCAACCGGCGAACCAGCCGCTGTTACAGGTTTGTATGGCTGCTAAGAGCGAGAAAACTATTATCAGGGCGCTCTGGATTGCCGCGCCGGTAAACGGCCTTTTCGGTGTGTTTATCTGCGTGATCGGTTTGACGGCAAAATCGCTGCCCGAGTTCCAGGTGTTGGGTCCCAAGATTGCCGCAACAACGATGTTGCTTAACCTCCTGCCTGACTGGCTGGTGATTTTTCTCATTGGCTCTTTTATGGCTGCCATTCTTTCCTCATTCGCCATGACGGCTCTGGCTCCGGCCACCATTTTCAGTAATGACATCTACAAGCGATTCTATAACCCTCAGGCAACGGAAGCACAAATTGCCTCCGTGACACGGGTGGCCATCGTCTTGCTGGCAACAGCGGCAATTGTGGTGGGATCTATACTGCCCACGATTCTGCCTTCTGTAGGATGGGTTCTCGCGTGGTTAATGCCGGTGTTGTGGCTGATGGTGTCTGGCCTTTTCTGGAAACGAACGACCGTAGGTGCATTTATAACACTCCTGACGGTCTGGTTTATCAATACCCTGTGGTCATTTACGCATTTACCGGACTTGCTGAATATGACAAACATACCTAACTCATATGTAATGTTGGTTACCACCATTGTAGCGGGCACCGTTACCAACATGGCGTTTTCAGGGCGACCCGGGTATTTCAAATCTGATACCTGTAGCGCATGAATAATATTGGGAACGTAACTGTTCGGAGGCTAAGAATATACTATGTTTTGGGATATATTTATGGAAACATCCGGGGCGATCGGGTTCGTAGTACTGAGCGGGTTGATGATTCACTGGATGGTGCATCTGAAAAAAGATCGCGAGAGTAGCGACTCGTGACGCAATTCTAAGAGGAGCTGGACATGCAGGAGATGACTTTAGCGCATTACTGGATGGGAGGTGTGATGGTAGTGATGGCAATCTTTGGTGGGTTATCCGTATTTGGCTATTATCACAGGCTGAAGCGGGACACTCCCGTCAGCAGTGATAATGATGAGGCAGAATAGACTGTCTACTAGATACATCAGGGTATGCTGTTTTATGGTACCGCCAACTTAACTACCTTAAATTGATAGGATCGGTGGATCAATTTAAAAACCTCGCCGATTTCATTCAGACATCAACTCTCGTGCAGTCTGGCTCTACTAAAGTTTTAACCTTAGTCGTGATACTGAAAATCAGCGTTCATCTAATTTTTCGACCAAGGCTAATTGATTACATCGCACCTGCAGTTGCAGTTGCAGAGGCTGCAGTTGAAAGTGGCGTAGCCAGCCGGCCATATAGTACCCTTGAGAACTATCGCAAATCGTTGGTTGATGGTTTGGTTGATGGTTTGGTTGAGGGCAGTTCACGTTCTAATACTTAATGTTCTCTAATGCGCTTTATAACTTGAAAAGAGTTTGACAGGATGTAGATTAAAGTAACACAGGATGTAACAAAAGCAGTTTTCTAAACCCATTAAAGCTATATTAATAAATAGTCTAAGTACAGTTCCCGCCGCCTCCACCAAACAAGTGATCTAGGAGTCACTTTACAAAACTAAGTACCTATTAAATACCTATACAGGCCAGTATATCTGGTCATGTATGGGTCTTTTAGATTCTGTAATATCCTTCACTAGTGATTTAGAGAATTTAGCTTTGTCAGGATGTCAAAGCGCAGTTAAAAAAAATTTATTGCGCGATATTTTGTTAATTACGTTATTAGGAAACTTAAAGGGAAGTAATTTGATTCATATGAGTAAATATTAAAGTCAAAAATAAATATTTATTCCGTAGTTTTTGGTATTTTATTTTTAAAGGGGAAAATATATGAAGAACTTTATAACGAAGACCTACAAGTTGATACTGTTATTACCTATTACTTTTTCAGGCATCACGATGGCTGACGTGGCATTGGAAGAAATTACCATTACGGCTGAAAGGCGCTCAGAAAGTGCTCAGGACGTACCAATTTCAATGACTGTAATGAATGGAGCAAAGCTTCAGGATCTTAATATGCGCGGCTCTGGCGAGCTTGGTACGCAAGTTCCTAACCTTAGAACCTACAACGACAGTGGAGAGAATTCTTCTGTTCAAATCGTAATCCGAGGAGTTTACTCTTCCGGTCAGACTTATATGGCTGGACCGTCATCATCACTCTATTCGGATGATTTACTTTTAGACAGCTATATTTCTCATGGATTGGCATTCTTCGATGTTGATCAAGTAGAGGTGCTTCGTGGGCCTCAAGGCACGCTATTTGGTCGTAATTCAACTGCCGGTGCTGTGCAGCTGGTCAGCAAGAGACCTGGAGATGAGTTGGAGGGGTATGCTGAACTGACTTATGGTAATAATAACAAAACACGGTTAGAAGGTGCGGTTGGCGGCCCCGTATCAGACAAAGTAGGTGTCCGGATCTCTGGGTTCTATGATCGCCAAGATGGTTGGTTAGAAAATATCCATAATGGCGAGGATATCTATGACTACGATACTTACGCAATTCGAGCTATTGTGGAATATGAGCCTACGGAAAATGTTGATGTACTGTTTAAGGCTCAATACGGCTCTCTGGACCAAGATCCTCTCTTATTTCAAAGTACAATTCCTTCCCCCCATGCTTATTCTGGGATGGGTATAGCTGAAGCTCTTTTGAATAATCCAGGTCCTGAAAGTGGTTACTCTAAGGCCAATACAGATTTAAGTCAGAGTGATTTAGATAATAGTGTTGAGGATACACAATTGAATCTCACATTAAACTGGGGTTTAAGCGGAATGGCCTTAACTTCTGTTACAGGATATTCAGATGTTGGTTTTAGTTTCATAAACGATGCTGACTCTTCAGGAGCGCCAATTTTCCATCAGTATAATGCCGTAGATTATGAAGGCTTTATTCAGGAGTTACGATTGACTTCCGAAACTGACTCTCCTCTCCAGTGGATTGTAGGGGGATTTTATATGGATGCTGATATGAGTAGCAGAGTAACCGATGATTTGACTGGTTTATATGTGCTTTACGGTTATGACTACCCAGGCACCGGATTTGGAGATATGGATCTTATTGATCATAATTCCAAAAGTTCAGCTATTTTTCTTCAAACTAACTATTCTTGGACTGATAAACTCAAGACTACTCACGGAATTCGGTATTCTCGAGATAAGTTAGAGAGAGTCCGAACCGCTGGCGACTTCACGACGTTCCCTAGGACATCAAATCTTTCATTTCTTGACTATTCAGCGCATGAAGATGGAGGTTCTGAAGTCTTCGTTTCAGATTATCGTGATGATGCGACTACCAAAGAAATAACTTGGCGTTTGTCTGCAGATTACGCAGTTACGGAAGATATGCTTTTGTATTCAAGTGTAAGTAAAGGTTTTAAGGCTGGCCTACTGGGCTTTATCTACAATAGCGTCGAAGAGGAATATGTCTTTGTTGAGCCAGAAACTGTTATAGCATATGAGGCAGGATTCAAAACCCAGTGGCTTGATAATCGTATGCAGCTAAATGCCGCAGCTTTCTATTATGATTACAGTGATTATCAAACATACACTCAAATTGAAACAGACTTCATGTTTACTCGCAGCGACATCAATATACCTGAGGTTAGCTTCACTGGTATCGAAGTTGAGCTAGTAGCGCAGGCCACAGAAAATCTAATGGTGAGTTTTGGCTTGGGTATGGTGGATGCTAAAATCGAAAAGTATGCGCCAAACGCAGTAGATGATTTAACAGGGAATAAAACTCCTCGAACTCCTGATCTTGATTTTAATGGCTTAATCCGTTACGACATTCCGCTAGCCAAAGGTATATTATCGCCTCAGATCGATTTTAATTATGTTGGGGATTATTACTCTCAAATCGAAAATGTTCAAAAAATTGGTGATTATTGGAAGGCAAATCTTAGGGTTAATTACCAGCCTTATGAATCTGGATTAAAGTTAAGCTTATTTGTGCAAAATGTCGGCGACAAAAAGGAAATTCAGCAGGTTTATAATGCAAATGATGCCTATGGCTTGGGGACAGATCTAACAACATTTGATCCTCCTCGTACCTATGGAGTAACTGCTAGATATGACTTTTAAATAAGTTTAGCAAAGCAAGGTTTTCGTCTTTAGAAAGCGGCGAAAACCTTGTTATTAAAATTCAATAAAAGGGTGTTACAATGTTATATGAACAAAGATCATATCGAATAAAGATGGGTGGCTATAAAAAGGTACTCGAAGAGTTGAGGACATGCTTTACTGCATTTGAAAAACATGGGTATAGGTGGCTGGGACCCTTCCGTGTGGAGATTGGTGTTAATCCTGAAATCATGTATTTTAATATTTGGGATAGTATGGGCCAAAGAGAGAGTGTTTGGAAAGCAATAATGGAAGATGAAACCTTATTGCCTCATCAAACTAGATGGAATGAAATGGAGGAAAAAGAGGGACCTATTATTCACACTATTACCAATACTGTGTTTGAAACTATTTCAGGATTTCCAGAATGTGCTCCGTTGGATACATCAAAAGAAGAGCTTACTGTCTTTGGTGAGAAGTACGCTATCAAAGATTAAGGATATCAAATGTTAATTATTTGAGTCAGAGGGGGAGGTTACCTCCCCTAGTAAATCCTCACTCTTGTAGTTACATTTTTAACTGCAAGAGTATTTTTTTCGCCTATAACGGAGATCTTCCTGCATGAGTATAGATAGCAGTAGCGCCTCCGACCCAAATATCAGAACTACAGCTACTCTC
>CAJXVK010000017.1 GCA_913060735.1 uncultured Cellvibrionales bacterium | reverse complement strand
ATTCAGCAAAATGATACATACCAAATGTTTTAGTGAGATTGGTTAAAGGCACTTTGGTCTGTTTGCTAAGCGCAGCTAGTATGGCGACTAGCTCTGTATGATCGTATGTACCCACGGTGGTGTAAATACCACCACTGGCAGGCTTCACCTCATCGATCACGCTATCAACCATATCTGCGCCAAATTCTGCTTCGATTAACCCTAGCAAGGCAGTAAATAACATTCCTTTCATCGCTGAACACCTCTTATTAATGAGCAACTTTGCCAGAACTTAATACTGATTATACCCTTTTACATAGATTGTCAAGCCATATTAAAGATCGTCCTAACCATAAATCATCGCTTACTGCGATAAACTATAGTGCCTTGAAGGGAGGTATGGGGAATTTTTAACGTCGAATGCCTCACAGGGCCTTCTAGCAAGCTGACTGAGCCTAAACTACGACAGGAGCTGGTTTCTAGACCGTAATGGCTCACAGATCCAACGCAGATAACCACGGCAGGTTACGTAGGTTTCAAGAAGATCACACACAGATGTTAATGGGAAGTGACATCCTTCCAAACACTATCTGCAGTGTACTCCAACGACACTACAAACTCGTGCGCTGTCCAATTTTCAATCATGCTCAGCAAATATCGGCCGTCAGTCTTTCGATATAAATGGTAGATTTGACCAACGCGTGGCACAAAATTATACGATGCGCTGTAGGCTAGCTCGTTTAATTCTGCAAGATTCCTTATGGTGTCGTACTCTCTATTCAGCTGCTCAACAGCATTCTCGAAATAGTTCTTAGTGAGTGAACCACGTTCTGAGAGGAATAAGGCAGTGTCGGGTAAAACGATAGAGGGTGCGCTTGATGTTGTTCCATAGGGTAGGAGCGCTTTTTTTAGGCCGGACATGTGAGGTACCAGAAATTTTTAATATTTGCTTTAATACGTTATTAGATAGGGCTTTGGACCAGTATGCGTATTGCTGAGGGAGCCTGCCCCATGAAGGGGCTTGGGTGCCGCAGGAATTGTTATTAATAATTTTGTGAACCTGGCGCTTTACCCCTCGAAAACCCGCCGTTCCGGCGGTTAAATAAAAAAGGTCACCAAAAAGGTGCTTGGCAAAACCGAGGATGGCGAGACCAATAGCAGGATTTGATCTTAATAGCCTTTCGGCTATTAATACCCCTGCGGGGCTGCGGGGCTGCGCTTATTGCCAAGGATGGCATGTATGCAGATTTTGCAGGAGCAAAAATCTGTCCTTGTCCAAATTCCGCCGTAGGCGTAATTTGTGAACCTGGCGCTTTAACCCTCGAAAACCCGTCGTTCCGACGGTTAAATAAAAAAGGCCACCTTTTAGGTGGCCTTTTTTATTTAATTGGTCGGGACGGCAGGATTTGAACCTGCGACCACTACACCCCCAGTGTAGTGCGCTACCAGGCTGCGCTACGCCCCGATTTAAGAAGCGCAATCATACAGATCGGGCCTTTTTTTGCAACAAGTAGTAAGGGCATACAGACTATGAAGATCAGCCTTTTTTCAATGCAGCCAAGACTTCTTCAAGTTCAATAATAGTTTGGTCTAGCAGTTGTTTGTAGGGCGTTTGCTCCTGCTGGGCTTCACCTTCCAATCGCTGGCGGGCGCCACCAATGGTAAAACCTTCTTCGTACAACAGTGAACGGATCTGGCGAATCAGCACAACATCCTGGCGTTGGTAGTAACGTCGATTACCGCGGCGTTTAACCGGGCTAAGGCTAGGAAATTCTTGTTCCCAATAACGCAGCACATGAGGCTTTACGCCACAGAGCTCACTGACTTCACCAATGGTGAAATAGCGTTTTCCCGGAATAGCCGGAAGTTGGTTATTGTTACTTGGTTCCAGCATGACTCTCTACTCGTGCCTTTAACTTCTGCCCTGGTTTAAACGTCACTACACGTCGTGCAGATATGGGAATTTCTTCGCCGGTCTTGGGATTTCTGCCGGGCCGACTTTTCTTATCGCGAAGCTCAAAGTTTCCAAACCCAGATAGCTTGACCTGATCGTTGCTCTCTAGCGCTGCGCAAATTTCGCTGTAAAACATCTCGACGATCTCCTTGGCTTCTCGTTTATTGAGGCCAAGTTCATCGAACAGCATTTCTGCCAGATCTGCTTTGGTTACAGCACCCATTTACTATTACCTAAAATTTAGACTCTAAGAGCGACCCTGTAAAAGTCAGCCCCTGAGTTCAGCCTTAAATTTATCACCGAGTTCTACAACTACTCGATCTATTGCCTGATTTATTTCTTCATCGGTAAGCGTGCGTGAACTATGCTGAAACGTCAAGCCTAACGCAACACTTTTTCCTTTGTTTTCAACATCTTTGCTATGATACACGTCAAACAACTTTAAATTAGCCAGCTGCTCTCCTGCCACAGCTTTCGCGGCAGACACCAGGTCAGCAGCGGCCACTGAGTTGTCGACAAAAAACGCTAAATCACGACTAACTTCTGGGAATTTGCTTACTTCTTGATGCTTTGGAAGCCTACTTTGCGCTATTTGATCAACATCTACCTGAAATAGGTAAACGGCGGTATTTAACCCTAGATCAGCCTGTAGTTTCGGATGTAACTGCCCTACCCAACCGATCCGCCGGCCATTGCGCGACAACGCCGCACACTGTCCTGGGTGCAATGCAGGGTGTGTGTCTGAGGCAAAGGCAAACTCTGCAGAAAGCCCCGTGATATCTAACAGTGACTCAAGGTCACCCTTAATATCATAGAAATCAACCCTGTCTTTGCTGCCTGTCCAGCCGATTGGTGTGCGGGTGCCGCAGATCAATCCTGCCAACGCCATATTCTGTGCCAGACCTAATACCGAATCGGCCTGCTTGCCATCGGCGGGAACAAAACACTGCCCAGCTTCAAAAATACGCACACGGCTCTGCTGTCGATTAAGGTTATAGATTGCTGTTTGTAACAGGCCTGCCCAAAGGCTGGTGCGCATCACGGCCATATCCGCAGAGATGGGATTAGCCAGCGCCACGGGTGCTACATCAGGGTCAATCATCTTCTGCATTGCAGGATCAACAAAGCTATAGGTCACCGCTTCTTGATAGCCTCTTGCTACCAAGTTATTTCTAAATGCCGCCAGGCCCTGAATGGTTTCCGGGTTGGCTTCCAACTCAAGTGCCATGCTGGGTGTCGAGGTAGGCAGATTATTGTAGCCATAGATACGCGCTACTTCTTCAATCAAGTCCTGCTCAATGGTTAAATCAAAGCGCCAGCTGGGCGCTACCCAGGTTGCGCCAGACTCGTTGCGCCCTAACAGCACTAGGCCTAGCCTTACTAGCATGTCATCGACATCCGCTGGCGGGATAGACACACCCAACTGCTGGGTGAGCCTGCTGTCGCGCAGAGTAATGGTTGCAGGCTGCGGCAGGTGCTCTTTAGACTCCTCTATCACAACAGGACCGGCACTACCGCCACAAATATCCAACATAAGTGCCGTTGCTCGCTCTATAGCAGCAGCCTGCAACTCGGCATCTACACCGCGCTCAAAGCGATGAGATGAGTCTGTATGCTTACCGTAGTTGCGCGCCTTACCGGCAATCGCCAAAGGGTTAAACCAGGCGCTTTCAAACAAAATATCAGTGGTGTCATCACCAACAGCTGATTCATCACCACCCATAATGCCGGCCATGGCCAAGGCTTTACTTTGATCGGCAATAACCAAGGTATCAGTGGCTACAGTTACCTCAGAGTCGTCGAGTAATTTTAGTTTTTCGTCGCGACCCATACGCACCACAATGCCACCATCAATCTTGGACAGATCAAAGGCATGCATGGGTTGGCCCAGTTCAAGCAATACATAGTTGGTTACATCAACGGCCGGGCCCAAGCTGCGGACACCACTGCGACGCAGTTTTTCCTGCATCCACTGGGGTGTTGGCTGGGTGAGATCAAGACCACGAATAACCCTACTTACATAGCGCGCACAGGCATTTTCTGCCTCTAGGGTCACTGCTACCCTATCATCGATTGTCGCAGGCACAGGCTCACAGGCTTGCTCTGCTACCGCAGCTTGGTTAAGCACACCAACTTCACGAGCCAAACCGCGAATACTTAAACAGTCACCCCGGTTAGGCGTTAGATCAACTTCAATAATATTGTCGTTAAGATCAAGGTATTCAATCAGATCAGAACCGACTGGAGCATCGGCTGGCAGTTCCCACAGACCATCATCATCGTCACCCAACTCTAGTTCAGTTTGGGCGCAGAGCATGCCAAAGGATTCTACGCCGCGCAGCTTGGCTTTTTTGATTTTAAAGTCGCCGGGCAGTTTTGCACCCACAGTCGCAAATGGCACCTTAATACCAACACGGGCATTGGGGGCACCACAGACCACCTGAGCCTGCTTGCCCTCTTTACCGCCTGCAACCTGACAGACACGCAACTTATCGGCATCTGGATGCTGCTCTACTGTAATAATTTCGCCCACCACTACCCCAGACATTGCAGGTGCCGCCGGCTCTACCGCATCGACCTCGAGGCCGGCCATAGTCACTTGCGCAACTAAGTATGCGGTTGAGATAGATGGATCTACTGATTGTCGCAACCAGGATTCACTGAATTTCATAAGTTACCCCAGTTTAAAATTGTTTAAGAAAACGTAGATCGTTTTCAAAAAACAGTCGCAAATCATTAACGCCATAACGCAGCATCGCCAAACGCTCTACACCCATGCCAAAGGCAAAGCCGGTGTACTGGTCTGTATCTACATTGCAGCTCTCAAATACATTGGGGTGCACCATGCCGCAACCCATTACCTCTAGCCAGCCAGTGTGACTGCAGACACGGCAACCTTCGCCACCACAGTTAGTGCACTGAATATCAACTTCGGCGCTTGGCTCTGTAAAGGGAAAATAAGATGGCCTAAAACGCACCGGTAAGTCCGCTTCGAAAAAGGCTTTTAGAAACTGATCAATCACCCCTTTAAGATCAGCAAAACTAATATTCTTGTCGACCACTAAACCCTCAACCTGATGAAACATAGGTGTGTGGGTAATATCGGAGTCACAGCGATAAACGCGGCCGGGGCAGATAATGCGAATGGGCGGCGCCTGCTTTTCCATGGTACGCACCTGCACTGGTGAGGTATGAGTTCGCAGTACCGTGCTGGGATCTATATAAAAGGTGTCATGCATAGCACGCGCCGGATGATGGCCGGGAATATTAAGCGCTTCGAAGTTATGGTAGTCATCTTCGATTTCTGGACCGGTCTCTACGTCGTAACCAATACGCGCAAAGAATGCTTCAATGCGCTCCATGGTGCGAGTCACTGGATGCAAACCACCCACCTCTTCACCCCGACCCGGCAATGTGACATCTATAGTCTCACCCGCCAGTTTGGCATTAAGAGCCGCACTTTCAAGCTGCTCTTTTTGCTGATTGATCTGCGCCTGCAATGCCTGCTTAACCTCGTTAATTTTGGCACCGGCTGCAGGCCGCTCTTCATTAGAAAGTGCACCTAGGCCTTTCAATAGGCCGGTAAGGCGGCCTTTTTTACCCAGGTACTCGACGCGCAAATCGTCCAGAGCCGATAACTCTGTCGCGGCTGCGATAGAGGCTCTGGCTTCGCTGGCAATCTGTTCCAGTTCAATCATTATTGGTCACCACATTATTCTGTGTTGGCTATCTTATTACTGATAAAAAAATAGGGAAAGAGCGATAGCCCCTTCCCTATTCGATTCGCTTTTTTACTGACTACATAACTGCAGCGAGTTTAAGCGCTTAACTAAATTTTCTTTCTTAAGCTAGGGCGGCTTTGGCTTGATTTACTACCGCACCAAAAGCTGCTTTATCATGTACCGCCAAATCGGCAAGTACACGACGGTCAAGTACGATTCCAGCTTTGCTCAGACCATTGATTAAACGGCTGTAGCTCAAACCTTCCACACGAGACTGCGCATTGATTCGGGCAATCCAAAGTCTACGGAAGGTGCGCTTCTTAACACGACGGTCACGATAAGCATATTGACCAGCTTTAGTAACGGCCTGGACTGCTACACGATAAACACGACTGCGCGCTCCGTAATAACCCTTAGCTTGCTTTAAAATTTTCTTGTGTCGACGATTTGCTTCAACACCGCGTTTTACTCTAGGCATAGTATTCTCCTACCAAAATTTAGTTAAGTGACTTAAACGTTTCGCAACATGCGATCTACACGTGGTTTATCAGCAGCATTGAGCATGCTGGTGCCACGGAGTTGACGCTTGCGCTTAGTAGTCATTTTGGTGAGGATATGGCTCTTGTGCTGGTGCTTATGCTTGTAGCCCGAAGCCGTTTTTTTGAAGCGTTTTGCTGCTCCACTATGTACTTTTGCTTTTGGCATTGCTGTTCTCCAATAGTGAGAGGTTTAATAAATCAACAAGAGACGCCCGGACAGCCTGCCAAAAACATTTGGCTGAGCGCGGGTCGCGCTGTGTACATCTTGTTGCTGGCACTACGTAGTTACTTCTTTTTACTGCTCTTGCTAGTCTTTAGCCCTTTTTACTGCGAGGCGCCAAGACCATAATCATTTGGCGACCTTCCATCTTTGGAAACTGCTCTACTTGAGCTAAGACGGCAAGGTCTGCTTCGATACGCTTCATCATATCCATACCGAGCTGCTGGTGAGCCATTTCACGTCCGCGAAAACGCAGCGTAACCTTAGTTTTATCACCATTTTCCAAGAAACGGGTCAGATTACGCAACTTAATATCGTAATCGCCTTGATCCGTTCCCGGGCGAAATTTCATTTCTTTTACTTGGGTCTGCTTCTGCTTCTTCTTTTGCAGAGCGACTTTCTTCTTGGCATCAAAGACATGTTTTCCGTAGTCCATGATCTTGCACACGGGAGGCTCTGCATCTGGAGAAATCTCCACCAGATCAAGACTCTCTTTTTGTGCTGATTCAAGGGCTTCGTTGAGGCTTACTACGCCTACCTGAGAACCATCAGATGCGACCAATCGTACTTCGGGGGACGTGATATCGTCGTTGAGACGCGCCCGCTTGCTGCCTTTTTTAATAAGCTTTACTCCGTTTCTTCAATGCCAATACGCCCGCGTTTGTCCGCGTCTTCGGAAAACATGGCTAAAACCTGATCGATTGGCAAGCTGCCAAGGTCTTTTCCATCCCGAGTTCGGACCGCCACAGTGCGCGATTCTTTCTCTTTATCACCCACAACGAGAAGATAGGGTACCCGTTGCATAGAATGACCGCGGATTTTAAAGCCGATCTTCTCGTTTCTCAAGTCACAAATCGCTCTAAAGCCTTTATTTTGCAATGATTTAGCAACTTCTTGGGCATAATCGGCCTGAGAGTCGGTAATATTCATCACAACGGCCTGCTCTGGGGCTAACCAGAACGGAAATGCACCTTCGTACTCCTCAATCAAAATACCGATAAATCGCTCAAATGACCCCAGCAACGCACGGTGTAACATCACCGGCACTTTGCGTGAACCATCTTCAGCCACATACTGGGCATCCAGGCGCCCCGGCATAGAGAAATCCACCTGAATGGTGCCGCACTGCCAAACTCGGCCAATGCAATCTTTTAGGGAAAACTCAACCTTTGGTCCATAAAAAGCGCCCTCACCCGGCAGTTCCTGCCATGGCAACTCTTTAGCATCCAGCGCCTTACCCAATGCCTCTTCAGCGCGATCCCAATCTTCATCAGAACCCACACGCTGTTCAGGGCGAGTAGACAGACGATAGATAATCTCATCAAAGCCAAAGTCTGCGTAAACCTCATGCAAGAACACAATAAACTCGGCAACCTCGGACTGGATCTGATCTTCAGTACAGAAAATATGACCATCATCCTGGGTAAAGGATCGCACCCGCATAATGCCGTGCAGCGAGCCCGAGGGCTCATTGCGGTGACAGGAACCAAACTCAGCCAGCCTTAGAGGCAAGTCTCTATAGCTTTTCAGACCCTGATTAAATACCTGCACATGGCAGGGGCAGTTCATTGGCTTGATGGCGTAATTGCGGTCTTCGGTGGTAACGGTAAACATATCATCGCCAAACTTATCCGCATGGCCAGACTTTTCCCACAGGCTAAAATCAACCACCTGAGGGGTTTTAATTTCCTGATAACCCCGCTCAATCTGCTTGTTGCGCATAAAGTCTTCGATGGCTTTGTAGATACTCCAGCCCTTCTGATGCCAGAAAATCGAGCCCGGCGCCTCTTCCTGCATATGGTAGAGGTCGAGCTTTTTGCCGATCTTGCGATGATCGCGCTTCTCCGCTTCTGCCAGGCGATTGATATAGGCTTTAAGCTCTTTTTTATTAGTCCAGGCAGTGCCGTAAATACGCTGCAACATTTCATTATTGCTATCGCCACGCCAGTAAGCGCCAGCTACCTTAGTCAATTTAAATGCAGACAATTTGCCGGTCGACGGCACATGGGGACCGCGACACAGATCGATAAAGTCACCCTGACGGTAGAGGCCAATGGCCTGGTCATCGGGAATGCTGGCAATAATCTCAGCTTTGTATTCTTCGCCAATGCCTTTAAAGAAATCAACCGCTTCATCGCGGTTCCACTCTTCACGGGTCACTGGAAAGTCTTCGCTGGATAGCTCAGCCATCCGGTTTTCAATCGCCTCTAAATCTTCGGGCGTAAATGCGCGCTCAAAGGCAAAGTCATAGTAGAAGCCATCTTCGATTACCGGGCCAATAGTAACCTGCGCTGAAGGGAATAGCTGTTTAACCGCCATGGCCAGCAAGTGGGCCGATGAGTGACGAATAATATCCAGTGCTTCGTCGGAACGATCGGTAACAATGGCCAGAGTCGCATCTTGTTCCATCAAAAAGGACGCATCGACAACATCACCATTGACCACACCGGCAAGGGTGGCTTTGGCCAGACCAGCGCCAATATCAGCGGCCACATCGGCTACAGAAACAGGGTTGTCGAAAAGTCGTTGGGAACCGTCAGGCAGAGTAATAGCGGGCATAAGTTTTCCTTTTCAGTGGTGACCGATACCAGGGGCCACATGAGTTAAATTATCTGTCCGCATTCTACCCTGTACAGCCCTAGATACAAGCCTTTCCCAGAATTGAGATAGGTTACAATGCGCAGATCCAATCTGATGAGCTTAGTGATTCCGTGAAAATCTATGTCGATGCCGATGCCTGTCCTACCGTGATTAAAGATATCCTCTACCGGGTATCGCAACGCACCGGTATTGAACTGATTCTGGTGGCTAACCAACCCATCTCAACCCCAAGAATTCCAACCGTGCGCAGCATTCAGGTCAGTCAGGGGTTTGATGTGGCCGACGATCATATTGTTTCGCTCGTAGAGGCAGATGATCTGGTGATTACTGCAGATATACCATTGGCAGCAGAGGTTATTGATAAGGACGGTAGAGCGCTAAACCCCAGAGGCGAGTTATATACCAAGGCAAATATTAAAGCGCGGCTCAATATGCGCGATTTTATGGACAGTATGCGCAATAGCGGCGTTCAGGTTGGCGGTGGGCCGCCGCCACTATCCCAGCGCGATCGTATGGATTTTGCCAATGCGCTGGATAAATATATCGCCAGCCAACCGAGCTGAAAAGTTTAGCAATCAGTCAAATGTGGGGTCCATCTGGCCCTTTAGACAGGCCATAATATAGGGGTATTGTTCAGTAACAAAATACCCGTAAACCCCGTCTACCTGCATACCATTACAATCGTCCAAATCACCAAGGTCTTGGACATATTCGTAATCATCTCTGTAAGTACCATCATAGTCGCCACCAGGCGTGTTAAAACCAGCGACCGCGGCTCGCGGACCAGACTTTAATCGAAAGCTTGGCATGGCTTTACGCACGGTGCCATTGTCGTTGAACCATGAGCCAAAAATAGGAAACCCATCAGCGGCAAAGCCTATAACCGGTGACTCTACGGCCGTGTCTGCCGCGAACATGGCATTGGGTGTGCCATGATAATGATAGCTGCCATTGGGCTGAACATGAGCATTATGGCTGTCTACTCTAAAACCATTAGCGGCATACATGGGGTCATATCGCCAAGGCTGTGCCATATTGCCGCAACCGGTCTTTTCATCACCTACCCCAAAACAGGCCGCGGCAAGAAGATCTATTTTTACGCCATTGAGCATCAACCCATTGTCATTGCCAATCGCAAGCTCGGTGTTGGATTCTGCAAACATTGGGCTAGTGGTTATTTCATAGTTATATGACTGCTCGGACAGGTTATTTGGGAAACTCTGCTGACCATCATTGAAATCATGATTGGGGACACCATTGGCCTGAAACTGACACTTACCACCGCTACTTGAGATGGTGAGATTGCCAGTAAAAAGCACTGATCTGAATATATCCATCGACGTCGATTGATAGGCGGCCATATAGTCTTCACAGTTGCCACTGCGCTGAGTAAAAATATCACCGGTAATATCAACTGCCACTGTATCGCCCGTATTACCAGAGCTGCCGTTATCTATCTGACGGATCGTTGCGGCCACTGCCGTCAATCTTTCAACTACAGCAGTATAGTCACCATTTCCGGCCAGTAAATTGTTCACTTCAGCGGTATCGGAAATCAGGTCGTAAAGTTGCTGATCACCATTTACCCGTTGAATTAGCTTGTACTGCGCATCGCGTATAGCCCAGCCCGAAACGGAGCTTCCCTCAAAGTCACTAAAGATATAGTCACGACTGGCACTGCTTGTATCGCTGAATAATCCAGCAAAACTTTGACTGTCTTCGAAATCAGTGACTGTGCTGCCCGCCAAACTGGCAATTGTCGCAAAAAAATCTGTGCTGTTGATCAAAGCACTTTCGCGGACATTTTGTCTTGTAACACCGACGCCAGAGGCTAGCATTGGCACCCGCAATCCACCGTCGGTAAAAGTACCCTTTGCACCATTGGCATAAACAGCCGTATCGACAGCCCTCGTCGGTGTTCCATTATCGCCGACATATAAGATAATCGTATTGTCCCGATCTGCCTCTGTCATGGAATTTAATAGACGCCCGATTTCAGTATCCATGGCCTCTAAAGCGGCAAGGTAATAATCCCTTGGATTGGCCGCTATATGTTGGTCTGTTCCCGACAATGTCTGAGTATGAAGGGACGATGGCGGTAAGTGAAAAGGGGTATGGGGTGCGGCATAGGCAAGCCATAAAAACCATGGTTGCGCCTGAATGTCGATCCAATCTATCGCCAAGTCGGTCACAGCAGTAGTGTGATAAACAGTGCTTTGACTGGTCACACCGTTAACGGTTAAGTCCCATGCCAAATAATCACCGATAGTGCCCCGGAGATTTCCCGCATAGTAATCAACACCCATTGTTGCAGGGTGATCTGCCGCAGGCGGTGTGCCCGCCAGATGCCATTTTCCGATAACGGCTGATTTATAGTTGCTGGTATTGGTGTCCTCGGCCAAAAACCGCTGTAGTGTTATCGAGTCAGCGGGTAACTCATCACCAATATTGAGTACACCCGAGTGTACCCCGTATTTGCCCGTAATCATGCTACTGCGCGTTGTGGTGCAGGCCGGCGTAGCCCAAGCGTTGTCAAATACAATGCCCTGTTGCGCAAGCTGGTCGAGCGTTGGGGTGACCGGGAGGTTATCACTCAGATCATATTGTGCCGATGCATCCAGCCCCTGATCATCGGTAATAATGAGTAATATATTGGGTTGACTTTGGGACTGAGGATTACCAGTATCGCCTTGATTGTCAGTTCCGGTTTCAGTATCCGGAGTCTCAAACGTAAAATCGTCGCCAGGGGCCTGAGAGGATGAGGCGCCACCGCCACCGCAGCCGACCAGAACAAATGACAAACAAAAAACAGTAGCTTGGCTAAATAGAGACATTGGCTTATGTTCCTTGCGTGTTAGTTATAATCAGTGCACATAATCGATAACACAACACTAACGAAGAACCCCGTCATTAGTTGACAAATAAACTATAAGGCAGGCTTATTTAGGAATACATCAAGAAATTACTGAAACAGATGTTTCAATTAAAGAGAAATTCTAAGAGCAAGGTAGACTATGGCTCGATCATCCGACCTATTTGCGCGGCGGTAAAGGGCCAGCCTTTTTCATCGCCATTGGGCAGCTTTACAACTGGAATACGAACGCCATATTTTTCATGTAGCATTTCGTCACTCTGAATACCCACCTCTGCTAGCTGCCAACCCTTTTCCGTCAATAGCGGATAAAGAATTGCCTTGGCCTGCTCACAGAGATGGCAGTTGGGACCGGTATAAAGAGTAAGCTGATTAACCAAAGGTACTGCGCCGAGTAATTTTCCATACATTATGAATTCTGGGGTTTCTCTCAAAATCCATATCCAATGCTTGGGCGGTTATATTCTCCACCGTAAACTGGCGAGTAATAAGCTCGTCCATCTTAAATTTGCGGAAGTTATTGGAGAAGATCAGCACGCCACTCGGCGCTAGTTTGGTCATGGTATCTCTAATCAACTCAGCATGATCACGCTGCACATCCAGCACCGACTCCATTTTTTTCGAGTTTGAAAATGTCGGTGGATCGAGCAGAATCAAATCAAAGTAGTCGTTGTAGGTGGAAGCTTTTAGCCATTGCAGGCAGTCCGCGCGCTCTACCTCATGGGCTGTTGGGTCGAG
Organism: uncultured Cellvibrionales bacterium; assembly: GCA_913060735.1. Lineage (GTDB taxonomy): Bacteria > Pseudomonadota > Gammaproteobacteria > Pseudomonadales > Porticoccaceae > HTCC2207. The sequence goes on along the minus strand of CAJXVK010000017.1, from coordinate 12,656 downwards.
CTGGTTTAGTTCAAAGTTGCGCCCTGCCCAATCCAAGTAGGTGTTGGACATATCTACGCTAAGGGACTCTTTGGCTCCCCCCAGCGCAGCATGAACCGTTGCCACGGCGGTGTAACAAAATAGGTTTAAAAACTTTTTACCCCTGGCCATCTCACCGAGCATTTTGCGTACTGGGCGATGATCTAAGAATAGGCCGGTATCCAGATAGTCTGACAGGCTAACTTCTAATCTAGCGCGGCCCTCTCCAACAATCATAGATTCGCCCTGTTCTTCGGTCATACGCTGATACTGGTTGTCGCCCTTCTGACGGCGGCGCTCTTTGTAAAATACTTTGCGGCCAGCTTTGGGCGCGTAGGCTTTAACCGCTTCCTTAACTTCAGCAAAACGCTGGCGCGCATCTTTCTCAGGAATGGTCGCCGGCGGCGCATATTCCTGCACATGAATAGCGCCTTCATATATATCAATGGCCACTGAATATTCGGGAATATCGGCATCATAGAGCCGGTAACAGCTGATACCGCTGCGTTTCAACCAACCGTCCAAGCGACGCTGGTTTTTCTTTAAGCGATTCACCAGCATTAGTGTACCGTCGCTTAATTCTCGCGCCGGTGCTGGCTGCTGTAATCGCGCAGCTATTTGCGCCGACTTTGAAGTCATATCTTCAAAGATTAATAATTTACAGGGAATGGTGCCGTTAAATAGACTGTACTGCTTGCGCGGGCTTAGATCGGTTTCTCGAGCCAGATCCACATTGCCGGTAAATACCGCGGCTCGCCAGCCCTGAAAATTCTTTTGCAATACGATACCTAGCTTTTGATACAGAGGAATCAGCTCGTCCACTTCACCCAGACGTTCGCCATAGGGAGGGTTGGTAAGCAGCAAACCTTTTTCGGCTGTAGGCTTACCAAACTGGTCTATGGGTTTATGGGCCAAGCGGATATGGTCATCCAATCCCGCATTCTCGATATTGGCAACGGTGTATTCCAATACGCGGGGATTGGCATCGTAGCCGCGAATATCCAGCTCGAGATTTTCTAGACCAGTAACCTTGCGCTGCTCGGCTTCGCTAATAATGCTTTCCCAAAGTGCGGCATCATGCTGTAACCAGTTTTGAAACCCATAGCGTTCGCGCAACAGGCCCGGCGCTATATCGGCGGCCATCATGGCGCCTTCAATGATTAAGGTGCCACTACCGCACATGGGGTCAAGCAGTGCGCCACCCTCGGCAGCCATATCTGGCCAACCCGCACGCAACAGCAGTGCCACCGCAAGGTTCTCTTTGATGGGGGCGCTGCCCTGCCCGGTTCTATAGCCGCGGCGATGCAGGCTTTCGCCGGAAATATCCAGGGATACAGTGACTCGGCCCTTGTGCTGACGCGCCTGAATACGGATATCCGGATTCTTGGTATCCACATTGGGGCGCTCGCCTTCAACGCGACGAATACGGTCAACAATGGCATCTTTAACCCGCTGGGAGCCATACATGGTGTTGTCGATAAGTCGCGAGGTGCCAATAAAGTCGATCGCTATACTCTGCTCAGCTGTAAAGTGGCTCTCCCAAGCTATATCGTTACATTGTTGATATAAGTCATCTGCCTCATTGAGCATAAAACTGTGCAGTGGCATAAGGATTCGGTTGGCCAAACGGGACCAAAGGCAGGCGCGATAGGCCAGCTCTAAAGAACCCTCAAAATGCACGGCCGCCACAGTTTCCTTGGTGCCAGTGGCACCCAGAGCCTGCAATTCTTCGGCTAAAAGTAGCTCTAGCCCCTTGGGGCAGGTAGCTAGCCAGTCTTGATGTGCGTGCGTCTGCGACACAAAAATTTCCTTTGATTACTTTGTGGAATAAAGCACCCCCTTAATAGACCATCTAGGTCTTCGACATATAAGGCAGTTTTTGGTCAACTGGTAAAGGCGCTAAAAAGCGCACATTCTATCGCTCTTTACACAATTTTGTTTGATAAAAACTGCTCTCAGCAGGTTTTATAAGCTGAATAGCAGTTTCCTGAATAAACCCTTAGGAGATGATATGAAAAAACATAAAAGAGATCAGGACCACCGCTCGTACGTAAAAGGCTATCAAGCCGCAGTTCAACAACGTTCATTGGCAACATGCCCCTATCAGAAACATTCAATAATGGCATATCACTGGTCAAGAGGTTGGCGCGAAGGACGCGAGGACTACTGGAATGGATTTAACCAGGCTTCTTTCCAACAAAAAGTCGCTAGCTTTTAACACTTAAACTGGAGCCTTTTAATTAATAGCTCTTAATTAACGGGTCTCTCACTAATTTACTGGGCAATAGCCCAATAGTAACTCCCAAAATAAACTTAAGCAGGAATTTATCCTGCTTCCGGCTCACAGAAAAAACATTTGCTGAGCCACCAAAAAGGCCGCAACTCATGCGAGTTTGCGGCCTTTCTTTATTTTGGCTCTCTATTTAAAGAGCCGCCGGCTTGCTATCTTAAAAGCTATCCATCTAGACGCTATCCACCGACGCCTGCACCAAATCCAATAACTCACGTAGGGCCACAGAAACCATCGCAAAATCGGGCGTACTGCCACGACGCAGCTCTTTGACCATGGATTTCCAACGGTTTATTAAAGGAGCCTGCTGAGTCTGCCACTGATCGATCAGAGCTGAAATATCATCTTGATCATGTCCTTTCAATAAGCAGGCCGTCAGCTGACGCCGCTGACTTTCCAGATCATCCACATAGGATTCTCGAGCCAGATCCTGCCAGCGATTATTGGGATTTAGCGCTACAATCTGAGACATAAACCAATCCAGAGATAACATTTCACCCAACTTGAAGCCGAGTTCTGCAACCGGTGCAACTGGACGATTTAGGCGCAATGCCATCTCAGCGGTACCCACGCTTAGGAACATGCTGTCAGCTGCTGCCAATGTACCGGCCATAGCCTCATCCACATCCCATTCCATCAGCTTTTCTTTTTCATCAGTCCACAATTTGATCCATTCCTGTTCATGTAGATCCGGCAACTGCCCAAGAATCGTTTTAATTGGCCCGCTCATAGTTCCAATCAAATCAGCGCAATTAAGGTTAAGACGACGATTACGCAGTAGCCAGCGCGTGGTGCGGCGCACTAGCCGCATAAGAATATGCAATAGTTCTAGCTGTGTAGATGCGGGAAGATTGGATTGATTAAGCTCTATGGTCTGCCACAGGCTCTCAATATCCAGAATATGCAGGCTAATGGTATAGGCGCGAATAATATCGCTGGCGACGGCACCGGTAGACTCCATCTGGCGGAAGAAAAAGGTAAACCCAACTCTATCGACCATATCATTGGCCAGCTGGGTCGCTGCAATTTCCTCTCGCAGTTGGTGATCTGCCACAGCATCGCCGTAGCGCTGAATAAGCTCTGGTGGAAATGCATTGTCTACAGACTTGACCAACCAGGGATCTGATACCAAGTCTGCTTCTAATAATGTTTCTCTAAGCATGACTTTGGCATAGCACACCAACACCGATAGCTCTGGCCTTGTCCATACAGGCTGGTTGCGATTAATGCGCTCGTTAAGCTGGTCATCTGTAGGCAAAAACTCTAGTTCTCGGTCCAGTCGACCACTCTCCTCTAGCCAACCCATAAAACGCTGGTATTCCGCATGCTGCTGATCACTGCGATGCATGGCCAAACTAATGGCCTGGGTTTGACGAGCGTTATTGTGCAGCACCAAATCAGCCACGCTATCGGTCATAGAGGCGAGAAACGTATTTCGCCCCTCCAAGCTCAGGCGACCAGCCAAAACCTCTTTATTGAGGAGGATTTTAATATTTACCTCATGATCTGAGCAGTCGACGCCAGCGGCATTATCAATAAAGTCGGTATTGCACAGTCCCCCTCTTAGGCAAAACTCTATGCGTCCACGCTGGGTCATACCCAGATTGCCACCCTCACCAAAGACTTTGCAGCGCAGTTCTTTACCATTAACACGCAGTCCATCATTGGCTCTGTCGCCCACCTCGGCATTATTCTCGGCGGTAGATTTTACATAGGTGCCAATGCCGCCATTCCAAATCAAATCGACTTGAGACTTTAATAGTGCAGTCATTAATTGCGTCGGAGTGACATCGGTTTGATCGATATTAAAGCGCGCTTTAATTTGCGGTGTCAGTTTTAAAGACTTCGCGGACCTGGAATAAACTGCCCCACCTTCAGACATCAATGATTTATCAAAGTCATCCCAGGTGGTTCTAGGTGTCTCAAAAAGGCGCTTGCGCTCTATAAAGGTTGCCGCTGAATCTGGATTGGGGTCAACAAAAATATGCAGATGGTTAAAGGCTGCCACCAGCTGAATATGCTCAGATAACAGCATGCCATTGCCAAAGACATCGCCACCCATATCGCCAACACCGACCACGGTAAAGTCCTGCTTTTGAATATCAATTCCGATTTCCCGGAAATGTCGCTGCACCGCGACCCAGGCTCCGCGAGCAGTAATACCCATGCCCTTGTGGTCATAGCCATTGCCACCACCAGAGGCAAAGGCATCACCCATCCAGAAGTTATTGGCCTCGGATATCTCGTTAGCAATATCGGAGAACGTAGCCGTACCCTTATCAGCTGCAACCACCAGATAGGGGTCATCGCCATCGCGACGCACCACATCCTCTGGAGGTATCACTTCGCCTTCGATCAGGTTGTCGCTGATATCTAAAAGAGCCTGTATATAGAGCATATAACTGGCAATACCCTCTTGTAACCAAGCCTCGCGCCCCTCTGCCATAGAAGCCTGCTTGGCAACAAAGCCACCTTTGGCTCCAGTGGGCACAATCACTGCATTTTTCACCTGCTGGGCCTTAACTAGACCCAGCACTTCGGTGCGGTAGTCCTCCAACCTGTCCGACCAGCGCAGACCACCTCGAGCGACTTTACCGCCACGCAGATGCACACCTTCTACTCTTGGAGAATAGACAAAAATCTCAAAAGCAGGCCGCGGTTTTGGTGCCAGTGAAATCTTTTCTGACTCAAGTTTTACCGAGATGTAAGATTTATTGGTGCCGTCCTCAAAGGTCTGAAAGAAATTAGTGCGCAAGGTTGCCTGAATCACCTCCAGATAGCTGCGGATAACAGTGTCTTCGCTAATATTGTCCACGTTATCCAACGCTTCTAGAATTTTTTTGGCCAACCCTGCGGAGCGTTCAGAGCGGCTATCACCGGCATAGCGCGGATCAAAATAACTCTTAAACAGGGCCACCAGATTGCGAGTAATATCTAAGTAGCGCGACAGCGTGTCAGCAATAAAATACTGACTGTAGGAAATACCCAGCTGCTTTAAGTAGCGGGCATAGAGTCGTAACATGGCCACTGCGCGCCAATCCAAACGCGCTCCAATCACCAGGCGATTAAAGCTATCGTTTTCTGCCTCTCCTTTCCACACTGTACTGAGGGCCTCTTTAAAGTTGCCCTGCACTGCCTCTACATCGACATTGATATCGAGAGAGAATGACAGCTCGAATTCCTGGAGCCATACCTGACCTTCGTTTTGTGGCTCAATTAGATATGGATGTTCCATCACCACGCGAAAACCAAGATTCTCTAGCATCGGAATCATATCTGATAGCTGCAATGGCTGGTCGCGATGAAATAGTTTTAACTGCAGATGATTATTCTCTTCTGCGTATTTATGCTGCAGCTCAATAGCCAATTCGCCATTGTTTTCAAGGGCATCAAATAATGAAATATGAGCTATGGCTTGCTGAGGGCTATAAAGCTCTCGATAGGCGGCCGGAAATGCGCGCTGAAAACGCCGCGCCAATCCTGTGCCCTGATTTTTGCCCGCTGAACTCAGCGCTGTTTCGGCAAACTCACCTGCCCAGTCACGAGTGACTTGGAGAACAATGTCTTCGAGCTGAGCGGTGTTCACTTCAAGATACTTTTTATTGCGAATCTGGTAGACCAGATAGATTCTGACCAACACCGATTCCGGCAAGAACTGAGTCGTGAACTCAGTTTCTATGGCATCCAGCTCAACGCCAATGGCCTGCTGAATTTTCATCCGTGACTGAGTGCTAAAGGATTCCCGCGGCAGATAGATAATACAGCTGACAAACTTATCAAAAGGATCTGGGTGCATAAACGCCTTGATAACTCGGCGCTCATAAATTTGCCAAATACCTATGGCTGTCTCGGCCAGAGTTTCACGGCTAACATAAAACAGTTCATCACGTGGATGAAAGTCTAAAATTGCCATCAGCGCTTTGCCATCATGACTGGTTGGTTTAAAACCAGAATTATCCATCACCCAGTTAACCTTGTTACGCAACATTGGAATGCGGCGTGGGCTGTAGGAGTAAAACTGCGAGGTGTACAGACCCATAAAACGCACCTCACCGCAGGGCTCACCCTGCGCATCAAAGCGTTTGACTACCACATAGTCTGAGTACACATCACGGTGCACACGAGACCGTTTCGATGACTTGGTAATCGTGAGCAGATCATCGCCCTCATAGAGTGCGCGCACTCCAGGACCCAATTCTTCGACTAATTCCTCTCTTTGAGCACCGCTGTATTTTTTCAGTAACCCATGCCGACCACCGGGCACTTCGGTTAAATAAATACGTTCACCATCCGCGTCTAAATCAAATTCAGCGCAGCCAGTAAAGGTAAAATAGCCATTGTAGATCCAGCGTAAAAATTCCAGGGACTCTTCTAGCTGCTCTACTTTTGGTGCGTTTTCCTGCAACTCCGCAATCAGACTTTCAACGCGCTGCCGCATCGGGTCAAAGGCATCGACTACCACTTCAACATCGTCCAGTACCGACAGTAGCTCACGATGCAAATCGGCCAGTTCAGATTGAGCGTGAATATCAACTTCTATGGTGATAAAGGCCTCGCGCTCGGCACCCTCAACATAGTCTGAATAAATGCTATCAATCGCACCCTGATTATCGCGCACTGCCCACACAGGGTTACTCTGCAAGGTGAAGATATTGAGCCCGCGACGATTGAGCACAATACGCAGGGAATCCACCAGAAATGGCATATCCCGCTGATTGATATAGATCGTAGTATGGCCACTCGACCAGCCATCGGACTCAGGGTCAGGATTAAATACCCGGACCTTGGCACGACTGACACCCTCATCAGCTGGCGCCGTATTCACCGCCTCTGCGCTAAAATGATAGAGGCCCCAAAGATTCCAGAAAATATCCTCTGGCGGTCTGGCTAGATAGTCCGCATCGGGATAGAAGTGCATGGCATTAGCAGTGAAATTGTCAAACTGCTGTGCCTGAGATTTATTGAGGCGTTTACTGGCGATTTTATTGAGGGACTGAATTAAGTCAGCTCGCTGACCCTTATTTTTTGCATCCATGAGCGGGTTTTGAAACCTTTCTTTATATTGTAAGTCTGTAACTTGGTTTTATAATCTTCCTGCGACCTAGGGTAACAAAGTTAAATCGCTTTAAGCTAGTAAAAACCCCAACACAAAGATATAAATTAACGACATTTGAGTCTTAGTGATTTAGCAACTAGAATCAGCCTCCTTCCATCTTTAACACCAACTAGCAGAGGTTAGTTTTGCAGCAAAATATCAACCAACTTAAACAGTGGCTGGCCAGTAAAATTGTCGGTCAAGACCATCTAGTCGAACGCCTCATAATTGCTCTGTTAGCGGATGGCCATCTTCTTGTGGAGGGTGCGCCCGGCCTGGCCAAGACCAAGGCAATCAAAACATTATCACAAGGCATAGAAGCCGACTTTCACCGTGTGCAATTTACCCCAGATCTACTGCCCGCCGATATTACCGGCAGCGATATCTATCGCCCACAGGAAGGTACTTTTGAGTTTCAAGCGGGGCCACTGTTTCACAACTTGGTCTTGGCTGACGAGATAAATCGCGCCCCGGCCAAGGTGCAGTCAGCACTCCTAGAGGCCATGGCCGAACGGCAAATATCTGTGGGCAAAAACACCTATCAGTTGCCCGAACTATTTTTAGTGATGGCCACACAAAACCCCATAGAGCAGGAAGGTACCTATCCCCTGCCAGAGGCGCAGATGGATCGTTTCCTAATGCATATTCTGGTCGACTACCCGGCACCGGAGACCGAGCGTCAAATTCTCGCGCTATCTAGACAGGAAGCACTGGATCAGGCTCAGGAAACTATCGAAAAAATTAGCCAGGCAACCTTGCTCGAAGCGCGCAAACAGGCACTTGCTGTGCATATGGCAGAGCCAGTCGAAGAGTATCTAGTGCAGTTAATTCTTGCCACTAGAAACACCCAGGCCTATGACGGCGCTCTGGCCCAGTGGCTAGACTACGGTGCCAGCCCCAGAGCGACTATTGCTCTAGACCGCTGCAGTCGGGCTCTGGCCTGGCTGGAAGGGCGTGATTTTGTCACTCCAGATGATGTTCGCGCTGTGGCCCACGATGTATTGCGTCACCGCCTAATTTTAAGCTTCGAAGCAGAGGCTAGCGGTGTCACCGCCAATCAGGTTATCGACAAATTATTGGCAACCGTGCCCTCTGCATGAACCGTCCACAATGATCGATAGCCTCAGTCAAGAACAGCTTAATAAGCACCCAGCAATCGCCAGCCTTACCGATATGGTGCGGCTGCGTTATGGCGCGCGTGAGCTCAGCGGATTTCCAAAAATACAGGCGCGGCAGATTCTCGCCGGAGGTCATAAATCAAGCTTTCGCGGACGCGGTATGGACTTTGATCAGGTGCGGCTATATCAGCCCGGCGACGATGTAAGGACCATAGACTGGCGCGTCACCGCACGCACGCAAATACCCCATACCAAAATATTTAGCGAGGAGCGGGAGCGCCCAATTCTGGTCATTACTGACCTGCGCGGCCCCATGTTCTTTGGCAGCCAACAGTTAAAATCTGTGATTGCCTGTGAAATCTCAGCGGCTCTGGCATGGGCAGGCCTCAGTGCCAACGACCGCGCCGGCGGTGTGGTCTTTGGCCAGCAGCAACAGGTTGATGTCAAGGCGCGCCGCAGCCACCATGCGGTATTACAATTTATTCATGCCTTACAAGAATACAGCGCCAAGTTATTAGAGCCCCAGGAAGATCGCTATAGCCTGTCAGAAATACTCGAAGAATCACGCCGTTTTACCGCCACCGGCAGTAGCATTTTTATTATCAGTGACTTTCATGATCTGAATGATGACTGCGAGCGCCACCTTTTTGAACTGGCCCGTCACGGCAGTTTAAATTTCTGCCATGTCTATGATGAGATAGAGGCCGTATTACCCGACCCCTCTCTCTACGCGGTCAGCGATGGCCAACAACAAACCATGCTCGACACCGGCAATAGCGAACTGCGTCAACGCTTTGAAAAAGCCTTTGCCGATCGCAGCCTGCGCCTGCGTAAACTCAGTGAAAAGTTCACAGCTGGTCTACTCCCTTTTAGTACCGCCGATAATGTTATGTCGGTGTTGGGTAGGGCCTATGGCAAGCGACGCAGCAATGCGCGCAATAGCAGCGGAGGCCAATAGTGGAAGCTGATCCCTTGGCGCAACTTCGCGATATTCACTTACCTGCAGATATTTCTTGGTGGCCATTGGCGCCAGGCTGGTGGGCTCTCATTATTATGCTGGGGCTCATGGTTGGCTGGGCAATATCTAAAGCGTTTAAACGTTATCGCGCTAACCTTTACCGTCGCCAAGCCCTAGCTAAATTAGAACAGATTGAAAAAACATCCGCTAATTCAAATCTATTAACAGAGGTCTTTGCAACGCTTAAGCAAACGGCAAATATTGCTTACCCCAATCAGCACTACAGTAGCCTCAGCATCGATAAATTTATCGTATTTTTACAGGATAGTTGCCCGCACAGCATATTTACCGACCTGCCTGAAAATCTTGACTCTGCGCTCTACTCCAGCGATCAGCAGCAGATCAAGACACTTAACCTAACAGTATTAGCCAGTGCTAAAACCTGGATCAATGTGCACAGGCGCGAGGCACCGCAATAATGTTGAACCTTCTGTGGCCCTGGGCATTGGCACTGGCACCTCTGCCCTTCGTTTATCGCTGGTTACGCAGTCCTGCCGAATTGACTATCCGCGCCCTGCGAGCGCCCTTGCTTGCCAATGCCGCTATGGATGCCGGCGCATCGATAAAAACGGCTACCTGGCAGCGTCACCTGCTGCTGGCCATGCTCAGTCTCTGTTGGCTGTGTACAGTCATAGCTATCTCCCGCCCCGTGTGGATCGGTGAGCCCGTGGCCATGCCCACCAATGGGCGTGATATTTTGCTGGCGGTGGATATCTCTGGCAGCATGCAGCAAGAAGATATGGAGATTAATGGCCGCGAGGTCAATCGCCTAGTTGCAGTAAAAGCGGTAGTGGGCGACTTTGTGGTCAAGCGTGAAGGTGATCGACTGGGGCTAATTTTATTTGGTGAAAAAGCGTATCTGCAGACCCCCTTAACCTTTGATCGCAAAACTATGCAGACCCTATTAAATGAAGCACAGCTAGGATTTGCTGGCAGTAATGGCACCGCCATAGGCGATGCCATTGGGCTTGCGGTAAAACGTCTACAGGACCGGCCAGAGAATCATCGCGTGGTTATTCTCCTCACCGATGGTGCCAATAATGCTGGCGAGCTAGAACCCATGGAGGCCGCCGATCTAGCTCGACGAGCCAAGGTAAAGATTTACACCGTTGGCATAGGTGCCGAGATTCAAGAAACCTGGGGACTATTTGGCAAGCGCATTACCAACCCCAGTGCCGACCTTGATGAGACTGCACTACAGGGTATTGCCGATACCACTGGCGGACAATTCTTTCGCGCCCGCGACCCACAGGAGTTAGCGGCAATCTATGCCGAGTTAAATCGCTTGGAAGCCATAGAGCAGGAGGCAGAAACTATTCGTCCGGTGGCAACATTATTCCATTGGCCGCTGGGGCTAGCTTTTATACTCAGCCTGATACTGGCGCTGTTTAGCAGCCGCAGGAGCGCCCATGCCTGAGCTATTTTTAAACTTTTTAAATGCCTTAGATGATTTCCACTTTATCCGCCCACTGTGGTTTTTGGGTTTAATTCCAGCCATTCTAGTGTTGATGCTGTTCCAATGGCGCAAGCGCAGTGCCGGTAACTGGGCCCAGGTTATCAATCCCGCGCTACTGCCCTTTTTAATGCAGGGCGAGAGCGGCAAAAAACGCCACAGCACAGCTTGGTTGCTCAGTGGTTTAGCCGTAGTCTGGTTGCTCAGCTGTATTGGCCTTGCCGGGCCCACTTGGCAGCAGTTGCCACAGCCAGTGCATAAACAGGACTCAGCTCTCATTGTTTTATTCGATTTATCACCATCGATGCTAGCGGAAGATATTAAACCTAGCCGCTTAGTGCGAGCGCGCTACAAGCTGATTGATATTCTAAAACAGCGCCGTGAAGGCTTTACTGCACTGGTGGTGTATGGCGGCGAGGCCCATACAGTGTCACCATTAACCGAAGACAGCAATACTATTATTAGTCTGGTGCCCATATTGCACCCAACCCTGCTACCAGAATATGGCAGCAATACCGAAGAGGCCATTGAGGTCGCCCTTGAATTAGCCATCAACGGCGGCTATGAACAGGCCGATATTTTATTAATTACCGACGGCGTAGCCCGCTCTGCGTTTGGCACCATTCAGTCGATGGTCTCTCAGGCTGGCAAATATCGCCTGTCTATATTAGGTGTGGGCACAGAACAGGGCGCGCCAATTCCCCTCGGCGATGGCGGCTTTGTTAAAGATAGTCGCGGGGGTATTTTAATCCCTAAGTTAAACCCCTCTTCATTACAGTCGCTGGTATCTACTAGAGGTGGCAACTACCAATCTATTAGTTCTGATGACTCTGATATAGAACAGCTCCTCGCGGTGACCGAACAATTATTTCCCGATGCAACCAGAGAGCTAGATCGTTCATTTGATCTCTGGGATGATCAGGGTCATTGGCTGGCCATACTACTAATTCCGGCACTGCTGCTAAGTTTTCGTAAAGGTGCTGTAGTGGCCTTGGTGTTTGCTCCACTGCTATTTAGTAGCAATTCAGTCGAGGCTTTCGAATGGCAAGATCTCTGGCAAACCCCAGATCAACAGGGAGCCAAGGCTCTGGAGTCTGGCGATGCAGGCGCGGCACAGGCGCTCTTTGATAATAGCCAGTGGCGTGGCAGCGCGGCCTATAAAGCCGAAGACTACAGCCAGGCCATCGATGACTTTTTAAATACAGACAGTGCCGATGCCCACTACAACCGAGGCAATGCTCTGGCCAAATCCGGTGATCTCGACAGTGCTATTGAGGCCTATAATCGAGCGCTAGAGCTACAACCAGAAATGGAGGATGCACTGGCTAATCGCGACCTAATTGAAAAGCTAAAACAGCAGCAGCAGAATCAAGAGTCTTCCGAACAGCAGGATCAGTCAGAACAACAAAACAGCGAACAGAATCAAGAGCAAAATCAACAACAGAGCCAAGATCAGCAACAACAAGATGGCGAGCAAGAGCAGTCTGAGCAAAATAACCAGCCAAGCCAAAACCAGCAGGAAAAGGAACAGCAGGCGCAAGAACAAAAAGACCAGCAGCAAGAGAAAGAACAGCAAGAACAAGAGCAAGAGCAAGAAAAAAATAAAGAACAGAAAGAGTCAGAGAAAGAACTGTCTCTTATACACATCTGACGCTGCCGACGAG
>CAJXVK010000016.1 GCA_913060735.1 uncultured Cellvibrionales bacterium | reverse complement strand
TACGAGATCCTCTCTGGTCTCGTGGGCTCGGAGATGTGTATAAGAGACAGGAAACTATCTACTCGCGAGCGCATGTCGCAGGTATTAGAAAGCCTGCGCGACCAACAGTTTGTGCCCTTTGTGAGTTTGTTTAAGGTATCTGAAGGAAAATTAGGTGTCGTCGTGACTTTCTTGGCGATCATGGAATTAATTAAAGAGTCATTGGTAGAGATCGTGCAGAGCGACTCGTTTGGCCCAATACATGTAAAAGCAAGAGCATCATGAATTCTGATTTGATTAAAAAAATTATCGAAGGCGCGCTTTTAGCCGCTGGTAAGCCCATGGATATAGCGCGCCTGGAAAGCCTCTTTGAAGATGAAGAGCGCCCGCCGCGAGATCAGATCAAAGCGGCGCTTGAAGAAATTGAGAGCGATTGCCGTGGCCGTGGCTTTCAGTTAAAACATATCGCCAGTGGGTACCGTCTACAGGTAAACCAAGAACTCGCCACCTGGGTTAATCGACTCTGGGATGAGAAGCCCAAACGCTACTCCCGTGCCATGCTCGAAACACTGTCACTGATCGCTTATCGCCAGCCACTGACGCGTGGTGATATCGAATTAGTGCGCGGTGTTGCCGTGAGCTCAGATATTATTAAAACCCTGCAAGAGCGCGACTGGGTGCGTGTAGTAGGTCATCGCGATGTGCCGGGCCGCCCTGCACTGTACGCAACAACCAAACAGTTTCTCGATTACTTTAATCTAAAAAGTCTTGAACATCTGCCCGCGTTAAGCGAGATAAAAGATTTTGCCGAGCTGGATCCAGAGTTGGAATTGGCCCTGGGCGTTGGCGCTAATTCAGATCCACTGGCAACCCCAGTGGCCGCCAATGATGAAGTCGTGGCCAATGAAAATGATGTGCTCGACAGCGACGAAAATTTTGCCCTAGACCAGCAAGTCGATGGCGTTGCCTCGGCGGGCGTTGACACAGTAATTCACCAGAGCAGCGCCCCAGACCATGAGTGAAAAACTACAGAAAATATTAGCCACCGCCGGACTGGGTTCGCGTCGTGAACTGGAAACCTGGATTTCCGCCGGACGTGTGTCGGTTAACGGTACTACGGCTAAACTCGGTGATCGCGCTGAATCCCAAGACCGCATTATGGTCGATGGTCGCGCCATAAAAATTGTTACCGACGACAACCCAAGGGTATTGATGTACAGCAAGCCTGAGGGAGAGGTCTGTACCACCCAGGACCCAGATGGCAGGCCGACAGTATTTGATAGCTTGCCGCGGCTGAATCGCGGCCGCTGGATCGCCATCGGGCGTCTCGATATTAATACCAGCGGCTTACTGTTGTTTACCAACCATGGTGAGTTAGCTAACCGGCTTATGCACCCGTCCTATGAAGTAAAACGCGAGTATATGGCGCGTATTCATGGCGAGGTCACCGAGGCAATGATCAAGCGTCTGATGGAAGGCGTGGTGCTGGAAGATGGTATTGCCAAATTCCAGACCGTCAAGGCACAGCATTCGCGTAGCGGCGATGAGCGCAGCAGTAGTAATAATTGGTTCCGCGTCATACTGGCCGAGGGCCGCACTCGCGAAGTGCGTCGTCTCTGGGAATCTCAGGATGTAGAAGTAAATCGGCTTAAACGCATCAGCTATGGCCCGATTGAACTGCCATCCATTGTGCGGCGCTCAGAATTTATCGAGCTTGATCCGAAGCAGGTGGTGTCACTGTTTAATGCGGTTAAATTGCGACCACCGCGCTTTACCGAGAAGACTATGTACCGTGATATCCGCCAGCGCAAAGAAAAGAAATTAAGAGCCCGCGGCGATACCTCCAAGTAAGATTAGCGAGCCTGCGCCCTAATAGACTGTCCATTGACATCGCTGCTGTCGGCGCCAAGCAGGTACAGATATGCAGGCATAATCTGTTCAGCGGTTTTAAGCTCACCCGGGTTTTCTGCAGGAAATGCCTGAGCGCGCATATTGGTTGCGGTAGCGCCTGGGTTAATCGCATTGACCCGCACTGATCCCAGGCCCTGAAGCTCTTCAGCCCAAACCTGCACCATGCCTTCCACGGCAAATTTAGATACCGCATAAGCACCCCAAAAGGCACGGCCAACTTGGCCCACGCCAGATGAAGTAAAGATAACCGAACCATCATCTGACTTTTCCAATGCAGGCATTAGCGCCTGAGTCATTTGGAATTGCGCCGTCACATTAACCTGCATAACCCTGTCCCAGACATCCTGTCGATAATTACTTAGCGGAGTGCGCTGACCCAGAATACCGGCATTGTGCAGTAGGCCATCAAGGCGGCCGAGTTGGTCAATAATATTGACGCATAGCTCATCGTAATCATCGCCAGTAGCACCCTCTAAATCAATCGGATAGATCACCGGTTCTTGTTGACCAGCGGCTGTAATCAGATCGTAAACCTGCTCCAGCTTGGCCACTGTGCGGCCTGCTAAAATCACTTTGGCGCCCGCTGCAGCGCAGGCTAGCGCCGCGGCTTTCCCTATGCCATCACCGGCACCAGTAATAAGGATAATGCGTTTATTTAATAGATCGGCACTGGGCTGGTAATGAATAATTTGTTCGGCTGAAAGCACTGGTTAATCCTTAAATAAAAGTTCGTGGAGCTGCTGAGATTGATCGACAATCCAGTCAGCCTGCCAGTTATGAATATTTTCTGAGGCTTCAATATAGCCCCAGGCTGCGGCAATATTGCGGGTTCCTGCAGCACGACCGGCATCGATATCGCGCACATGGTCGCCCACATAGAGACAGTCTTGGGGGGCAGTGGCGATTTTAGAGCAGGCCAGCAAAATAGACTCTGGGTCGGGCTTGGCATGCTTGACATGATCGGGGCAGATAACCGTTGCGGCTGCGTCCATCAGTCCAAGTTGTACCATGGCCGATTCGGTATAGCGCCAGGGTTTATTGGTGACCACACCCCAGGGAATATTGCGGGCCGCGCAGTCATCGAGTACCAGCTGCAGTCCTGCAAAAAGTGCCGTTTTATCGGCCAAATTAGCAAAGTACAACTCTAGAAATTCCTCGCGCAGAATTTCAAATTGCGGGTGATCTGGCGCCATACCAAAGCCATCTTGAATAAGCCCAATCGACCCATTGGTAACACTGGTGCGAATGGCGTGGTCTGGCAATGGCGCGCGGCCGTGCAGCTCGAGCTGTTTATTTAAAGCGGTAATAAAATCCGGCGCCGTGTCGAGTAGGGTGCCATCGAGATCAAACAGTAAGGCTTTAAACTCCAACATAACTTACGCGGGTTTCCTGGCACAGATCATATAGTTAACATCGACATCACGATCAGTGAGTTTGTATTTCTTGGTGATTGGGTTGTAGGTCAACCCCGTCATCAAATCAATTTCCAAGCCAGCTTCGCGAATCCATTGGCCCAGTTCTGAGGGGCGTATAAATTTGCTGTACTCATGAGTACCCTTGGGCAGCATTCGCAGTACATATTCAACGCCAATCACTGCCAGCAAATAGGCTTTAGGATTGCGGTTGATAGTCGAGAAAAACACCGTGCCACCAGGTTTACACATCTCGGCACAGGCCTTAACCACCGAGCTTGGATCTGGTACATGTTCGAGCATTTCCAGGCAGGTGACTGTATCGAAGCAGTGCCCATGGCTTTCGGCATAGTCTTCGGCGGTTGACTTGACGTAGTTGACCTCAATACCAGATTCTAGTTTGTGCAAATTCCCCACAGCCAGTGGCGCATCGCCCATATCAATGCCCGTCACATTGGCGCCGCGCTCAGCTAGGGCTTCACATAGAATTCCGCCACCACAGCCAACATCAAGTACCTGCTGCCCAGTCAGAGGGGTTAAGCTTTCAATCCAGTCGGCGCGCAAAGGATTAATATCATGCAATGGTTTAAATTCACTATTGCGATCCCACCAGCGACTGGCTAGTTCTTCGAACTTGCGAATTTCATTGGGATCAACGTTCATTGATTTGCTCATGCGGTAGTGCCTTTAATCCATGGACTTAGGTTGAATTTTGTTACGCCAGTCACTGGCTGACTGGATCAGCTTGCTTTTGTTGAGTGTACACAGCGCCCGATCTTCCAGTAGCGTCTTACCGGCGACCCAGCTATGGGTTACCTGGCTGCCAGAGTTGGTGTAAACCAGTTGCGAGGCGGGATTATACAGTGGTTGCTGAGCAATAGAATTGATTTCAATGGCAATAATATCGGCTGACTTACCGGCTTCAAGACTGCCTATCTGATCATCCCAGCCCAGTGCCTTAGCGCCGTTAATTGTTGCCATACGCAGGGCCGCATGGGCATCGAGTGCGGCGGCATCACCAGCCACTGCCTTGGTCAGTAGGGCAGCTGTTTTTAATTCGCCAAACAGGTCGAGATCATTATTACTGGCGGCACCATCTGTGCCCAGTGCCACATTGATGCCAGCATCAATCAATTGGCCAGCTGGGCAAAAACCACTGGCCAGTTTCATATTGGATTCTGGGCAGTGCACAACATGGCAGTTATGGTCTTGTATCAGTTTGATATCGCCGGCATCGACCTGGGTCATATGAACGAGCTGGGTCTGAGGTAGCAGCAAGCCAAGGTTGCGCAGTCGCGCCAAGGGTCGGCAGCCGTAGTTGGCTAGTGACTCAGTAATTTCTTCTGCCGTCTCATGGCAATGTATATGCACTGGCATATCCAGCTCATTGGCATAGGTGGAAATAATCTGCATCGCCGGGTCAGAGACCGAATAGGGGGCATGGGGTGCGCAGGCAACGTTGATTAACGACTGACCGCTGTACTTGTCATAGAGTGCAAGGCCCTTATGGATATAGTCATTGGCATCCTTACCATAGGGAGTGGGAACATCGAGTACGGTAAAGCCAATTTGACTACGCATACCGACACTGCGAACTTCTTCGGCAATCGCCTCGTGAAAAAAGTACATATCTGCAAAGCAGGTGGTGCCAGATGCAATCATTTCGGCCATAGCTATTTTGGTGCCATCGCGGACAAATTCTTCGCTCAGATGCTGAGTTTCTGCGGGCCAGATGTGGTCTTCCAGCCAGGGTCGCAGTGGCAGATCATCGGCATAGCCCCGCAGAAGTGTCATGGCGGCATGGCCGTGCGCGTTAACCAGCCCTGGCATCAGCACATGGTTATCGAGACTGTATACTTTCTGAGCACTAAAACGCTTGGCTGCTTCGGCCTGAGGAAAGATACCAATAATCTTTTCGGCATCAATGGCGAGGGCGCAGTTCTGCCATACTCGATCATTGGGAACGATCGGGATTATCCATTCGCAATTGATTAATAAGTCGATTTTTGTAGGCTGCATAGGGCCTCCTTGGTGCGATGCGGAAGTATACCGATTTCTAGCGCTGAAAGGGGCGATAAAAGACCAATAAAAGCGAGATTCTACGGGCTTATCTGTGCTAAAATTCGCCCCTTCAAAAGCGCAATAAAAATCAGGAAATAATTATAGATTATGGTCGATTTAGCCAAAGAAATTGTTCCAGTCAATATTGAAGATGAGCTCAAGCAGTCTTACCTAGATTACGCCATGAGCGTGATCGTCGGCCGGGCGCTGCCAGATGTGCGCGATGGCCTCAAGCCGGTGCATAGGCGCGTTTTATTCGCCATGAGCGAGCTTAATAATGACTGGAATAAAGCCTACAAAAAATCTGCCCGTGTGGTGGGTGATGTTATTGGTAAATACCACCCCCACGGCGACTCTGCGGTCTACGAAACAATCGTTCGTATGGCCCAGCCATTTTCATTGCGCTACTTGCTGGTCGATGGCCAGGGTAACTTTGGTTCTGTCGACGGTGACTCTGCAGCGGCTATGCGATACACCGAAATCCGCATGACTAAAATTGCCCATGCGCTGCTAGAGGACCTAGAAAAAGACACAGTCGATTTTGCCCCCAACTACGATGAAACTGAGCAGATTCCCGTGGTTATGCCAACGCGCGTACCCAATCTGCTGGTCAATGGTTCATCTGGCATCGCTGTGGGCATGGCCACCAATATTCCGCCACATAATCTCACCGAAGTGGTCAAGGGCTGCTTGGCGCTGATCGACAACAGCGATATCACCATTGATGAGCTGATGGAATATATTCCCGGCCCAGATTTCCCAACAGGGGCGATTATCAATGGTAGAGCTGGGATTATTCAGGCTTATCGCACCGGTCGTGGCCGTATCTATATGCGTGCCCGTGCCGAGGTTGAAGTCAATGAGAAAACCAACCGCGAAACTATTATTGTTACCGAGATCCCCTATCAGCTAAATAAAGCGCGCTTGATTGAGCGTATTGCCGAATTAGTGAAAGAGAAAAAGCTTGAGGGTATCTCTGAACTGCGTGATGAGTCAGACAAAGATGGTCTGCGTATTGTTATCGAAATTAAGCGCGGCGAAGTTGGTGAAGTGGTTCTCAATAACCTCTATAGCCAGACTCAGCTGCAGAATGTGTTTGGTATCAATGTGGTGGCGCTGGTCGATGGCCAGCCGCAGATTCTCAATCTCAAGCAAATGCTCGAGGCCTTTGTGCGTCACCGTCGTGAAGTGGTGACACGCAGAACCATCTATCTATTACGCAAAGCCAGAGAGCGCGCCCATACCTTGGAAGGTTTTGCTATTGCGCTGGCGAATATCGACGAAATTATTGTGCTTATCAAGCAGTCCACATCACCTGCAGAGGCTCGCGAAGCCATTATTGCACGGAGCTGGGATCCAGGCGCTGTGGTTGCCATGCTCGAGCGAGCGGGCCCGCAGGCTGCGCGCCCTGACTGGCTTGAAGTGCAATATGGCCTGCAGGATGGCCAGTACTTCCTGTCACCAGAACAGGCTAAAGATATTCTTGAATTACGTCTGCACCGCCTTACCGGTATGGAGCATGACAAAATTATTGAAGAGTTTGCCGTCAAGCTCGAAGAAATTGCCGAATACCAGGATATTCTCGGTGATATCAACCGTCTGATGAGTGTTATTCGCGAAGAGTTAGAAGCCATTGTTGCCGAGTTTGGTGATGAGCGTCGCTCAGAAATTATCGAATCTACTCATGACCTTACCGTCGAAGACCTGATAGCTGAAGAAGACCGTGTGGTGACTATCTCTCACGGCGGCTATGCCAAAACTCAGCCGTTGAGTGACTACCAGGCTCAGCGCCGCGGTGGTATGGGCAAGTCGGCGACAGCGGTTAAGGACGAAGATTTTGTTGAGCATCTGTTGGTCGCCAGCACTCATGCCACTATTCTGTGCTTTACCAATCTGGGCAAGGTTTACTGGCTCAAGGTGTATCAGATTCCAGTGGCTGGCCGCAATTCACGTGGTCGTCCAGTGGTTAACTTACTGCCATTGGATGAAGGGGAGCGTATTAGCTCAATATTGCCGGTTGAAGAATACAGCGCCGACAAGTTTGTGCTGATGGCCACCGCCAACGGGACTGTAAAGAAAACTAGCCTAGATCAGTACTCGCGTCCACGTAGTGTGGGTTTGCGCGCTGTCGATCTGATTGAGGGCGATCACCTGGTAGGCACCGCTATCATCGACGATAACAGTGACGTGATGCTATTTAGCTCAGAGGGCAAGGCTGTGCGCTTTGCCAGCACCGATGCCCGCGCTATGGGCCGTGTCTCTAAGGGTGTGCGCGGAATGCGGCTGCCTGAAGGTCATGAAGTGATCGCGATGGTGATACCGGAAGACGAAGGCTACCTGCTTACCGTATGCCAAAATGGCTATGGCAAGCGTACCAAAGTTGAAGAGTTCCCTACCAAAGGTCGCGGCGGCAAGGGCATGATTGCTATTCAAGCCAGTGAGCGTAACGGTCCCTTAGTGGGTACTACCCAGCTTTTCTCTGGTGACGAGATTATGTTGATCTCCGATCAGGGCACTATGGTGCGTACTCGCGGCGATGAGGTCTCAGTAGTTGGTCGCAACACCCAGGGTGTGCGCATTATCCGTCTTAAAGACAATGAGAACCTGGTGAGCTTGGCGCGAATTGCCGAGCCAGAGGAAGAAGAGCTTATTGAAGGCGAGGAAGGTGGCGAAGGCGAAAGTAGTGAAGTTGCCGCCGAAGAATAAGAGTTTAACTATGGCTAAAGAAAACCCGTTATTGGGTCTAAGAGATAAGATTGACGCACTGGATCTGCAAATTATGCAGAGCATCAGTGAGCGTGCGCGCTGCGCTCAGCAAGTTGCTGAGGTTAAAAAAGGGCAGGGCGACCAAGCCTATTATAAGCCCGAGCGCGAAGCCCAAGTGCTGCGTCACATTATGGATAAAAATTCAGGCCCATTAGACAATGAAGAAATGGCGCGTCTGTTTCGGCAAATTATGTCGGCCTGTCTGGCACTGGAACAGCCGGTTAAAGTGGCATTTCTGGGCCCTGAAGGCACCTTTACTCAGGAAGCCGCACTAAAACACTTTGGCGACTCTGCAGTCAGTGTGCCCCAGTCTGCTATTGATGAAGTATTCCGCGAAGTACTAGCTGGATCATGCAACTACGGTGTAGTGCCGGTTGAAAACAGTACCGAAGGCGTTGTTAGCCACACCTTAGATAGTTTTATGGATTCATCCTTGAAAATCTGCGGTGAAGTTGAGTTGCGCATCCACCATAATTTTTTGATTGGACCCAACACCAACAAAGACAATATTACCCGCGTCTACTCACATTCCCAGTCGTTGGCGCAATGTCGTCAGTGGTTAAACTCCAATTTCCCCAATATCGAGCGTGTGGCTGTTAGCAGTAATGCCGAAGCCGCTAAACGAGTGCAGGGGGAGTGGAACTCTGCGGCTATTGCCGGAGATATGTCCTGCCGCCTGTATGGCTTGGAAAAACTCTGGGACAAGATTGAAGACAGCCCCGATAACGCCACGCGCTTTTTAATAATTGGCCGCGAAGAAGTACCGCCCAGTGGTGACGACCGCACCTCGTTGGTGGTATCTGTACACAATAAACCCGGTGCATTGCACGATCTATTAGAGCCATTCCGCCGTCACAATGTGGATATGACCCGCTTAGAGTCGCGCCCAGCGCGCAACAGTAAATGGTCCTATGTGTTTTTTATCGACTTTGCCGGGCATATAGAA
This sequence comes from uncultured Cellvibrionales bacterium, assembly GCA_913060735.1. Lineage (GTDB taxonomy): Bacteria > Pseudomonadota > Gammaproteobacteria > Pseudomonadales > Porticoccaceae > HTCC2207. The sequence continues at coordinate 16,281 of CAJXVK010000016.1, read as the reverse complement.
GATGCCCCAGTGGCCGCGGTAATAGAAGAACTGACCGCCAATGTGGCCGATCTTAAAGTGCTCGGGTCCTATCCGCGCGCTGTACTTTAAACCCCTGCTAAAAAGCGCCGGTGCCAAATGCCAAATAACTCACAGCAGTCCGCGCCTATCCTTAATCGCCTAGTGGTGATTGGGTTGGGCCTAATCGGCTCGAGTTTAGCCTTGGCCGCCCGTGAACAGGGTTTGGCCAAGCAGGTAGTGGGCATTTCTAGACGCGACTCAACCCTAGAGTTAGCGCTTGAGATGGGTATCATAGATCGTTCTGAGCAGAGTCTAGAAGCCATAGCTGCAGAGCTTGGGGCGGGAGACCTAGTGGTTATCGGTGTGCCAACTCTGACCGTGCCAACCGTATTGAAAGACTGCCACCGGTTACTGGCTAGCGATGTCACAATAACTGATGTCGCCAGTGTTAAAGGTAGCGTGATAAGTGCCGCGATCGAGATTTACGGCAGTATGCCGAGTCAGTTAGTGCCCGGGCACCCGATAGCAGGTTCGGAAAAAAGCGGTGTTACCGCCGCTACCGCTAATTTATTTGCCGATCACCGCGTTATTCTGACCCCAGAGGCGAGCACTGATTCTAACCATCTAAAATTGGTTGGCGATCTATGGGCAGGTGTTGGAGCCATAGTCACCGCCATGGATATGCGTGAACACGATGAAATTCTTGCCGCGACCAGTCATTTACCCCACTTTTTGGCCTACTCCTTAGTCGACACCTTAGCCGCAAAGGGCGATAACCGTGAGATATTCCGTTATGCCGCCGGAGGATTTCGTGACTTTACCCGCATAGCGGCGAGTGACCCGGTTATGTGGCGCGATATAGCGCTGGCTAATAAAGATGCGATATTAGTTATTCTCGATCAGGTGATGGATAACTTTAACCAGATGCGCGCTGCCATAGAAGGCGGCGATCAAGATTACCTCATGGATGTATTTACCCGCGCCCGCGATGCGCGCAACCATTTTGGCAAAATATTAGACAGTAAGGCGCTCAACAGTCCCATGACCGAAAAAACAATTAACTACCGCGTTGCCCCAGGTGGCAATGCGCAGGGTGATATCCGTGTCCCCGGCGATAAATCCATGTCCCACCGCTCAATTATGCTTGGCTCACTTGCCAGCGGCATGACCGAAGTAACAGGGTTTCTCGAAGGCGAAGATAGCCTTGCAACATTGCAAGCCTTTCGCGATATGGGGGTGATAATCGAAGGCCCAGAGCAGGGCCGTGTTGCCATTCATGGCGTGGGTCTGCACGGACTAAAAGCGCCGTCCAAACCTCTGTATCTGGGTAATTCCGGTACCTCTATCCGTCTCTTGAGTGGCCTGTTAGCAGGGCAGTCATTTGATACCGAGCTTACCGGCGACAGCTCATTATCTGGCCGCCCTATGGGCCGCGTTGCCAACCCGCTCGCTGAGATGGGTGCTGTGATTGAAACCGCTACAGGTGGTACTCCACCGCTAAAAATTAAAGGTGGGCAAACCCTTAAGCCGATTAATTACGCCATGCCTATGGCCAGTGCTCAGGTTAAATCCTGTGTGCTATTAGCTGGATTGTATACCCAGGGTCAAACCTCCGTCGTTGAACCCGCGCCAACTCGCGATCATACCGAGCGTATGCTGCGCGGCTTTGGTTATTCAGTTACCACTGATGGCAGCACAGCTTCTCTAAGCGGCGGTGGCAGCCTGACCGCAACGCGCATTGATGTGCCGGCTGATATTTCCTCCGCCGCGTTCTTTATGGTTGCTGCAGCCATAGTGCCCGATTCCGATATTATATTGCGCCATGTGGGTGTAAATCCAACTCGCGTCGGCGTGATCAATATACTGCGCCAGATGGGTACTAGCATCGAACTGAGTAATGAAATTGAAGTGGGTGGCGAGCCCGTCGCCGATATTCGTGTGCGTTATGCGCCGCTCAAGGGCATTACTATTCCCGAAGGTCAGGTGCCTCTCGCCATTGATGAGTTCCCAGTACTGTTTGTGGCTGCATCTTGCGCCGAGGGTGAGACCGTGCTCACCGGTGCTGAAGAACTGCGCGTGAAAGAGAGCGATCGTATTCAGAGTATGGCCGATGGGCTGGTAACCTTGGGCATTCATGCGCAGCCAACTTCCGATGGTATTCGCATCGTTGGTGGTCAGCTGGGCAGTGGCACCGTGGCCAGCCACGATGATCACCGTATCGCCATGGCTTTTACCATTGCCGCACTGCGTGCCAGTGGCGAGATTCTGGTAGAAGACTGCAATAATGTAGCTACCTCGTTCCCTGATTTTGTAGGCCTGGCCCAGCAAGTGGGAATCAGTATTAGTCTGGAGAGCGCATAAATGGCTGTCGTTATAACCATCGATGGGCCAAGCGGCGCGGGCAAAGGCACCATTAGCCGCATGCTGGCCAAAAAACTCGGTTTTCACTACCTTGATAGTGGCGCACTTTACCGCCTGTTAGGCTTGGCAGCGAAACGTCACAACGTCGACACAGGCAATATCAAGGGTCTTATCACCCTTGCCGAGCATATGGATATTCGCTTTGACACCACAGCTGAAGGTGCTTTTAAAGCACTGCTCGAAGGCGAGGATGTCACCAATAGCATGCGCACCGAAAACACTGCAGTGCTGGCTTCTAAGGTCGCGAGTCATCTCGATGTTCGTGCGGCCCTGTTAAAGCGTCAACAGCACTTTGCTGCAGAGCCCGGTTTAATTGCCGATGGTCGCGATATGGGCACCGTGGTTTTCCCTCAGGCAGCACTTAAAATATACCTCACCGCAAGCATCGAAGAGCGCGCTCAGCGACGCTATAAAGAGTTGCTAGAAAAGGGTGAAGATGTTAGTCTGCCCGCCCTCGTAGAGCAGGTGCGCTCTAGAGATGAACGCGACATGAGCCGAGATGCCTCGCCACTGAAACCCGCCGAGGGTGCAGTGCAGTTAGATACCTCGGAACTAAGCATTCAAGACGTGATGGACACAGTGCTAAATCTGACCGTTGTTAAAGGCTTATTTGCAAGTATTCATCAATAACTGGGCAACGCAACAATCGCCAGCTTTTATTGTTGTAGGCCTTTATTTTAACTGACCCGCGAAAACTGGCCTCGCGGAAAAAAGAGAACAGCGCAGTTCCTCTGCTGTCTCTCTGTCATATTTTAGGTATTCCCCATGAGCGAAAATTTCGCAGATCTATTTGAAGAAAGTCTCAAAAGTGTTGAGATGAACCCCGGTGCCATTATTACTGGCGTAATTATCGATATCGATAAAGACTGGGTAACCGTACATGCTGGATTGAAGTCAGAAGGCGTCATATCCGCAGACCAATTTTATAACGAGAAAGGCGAGATCGAAGTTGCCGTAGGTGACGAAGTTCAGGTAGCCCTAGAAGCCGTAGAAGATGGCTTTGGTGCCACTAAGCTTTCCCGTGAAAAAGCCCGCCGTGCAGAATCCTGGATCGAACTCGAAGCAGCCCATGTTGCTGACGAAGTCGTTATCGGTGTTATCAGCGGTAAGGTTAAAGGTGGATTCACTGTTGATGTTCGCGGCTTGCGCGCGTTCCTCCCAGGTTCACTGGTAGATGTTCGCCCACTGCGCGAAATCACCCACCTAGAAAATATTGAACTAGAATTTAAAGTTATCAAGCTAGACCCTAAGCGCAACAATGTTGTTGTAAGCCGTCGTGCCGTAATGGAGAGTGCAAACTCTGCAGAACGTGACGAGCTGCTAGCCAACCTCGAAGAGGGTGCTTCACTGAAAGGTGTTGTTAAGAATCTTACCGATTACGGTGCATTCGTTGACCTGGGTGGCATTGATGGCTTGCTACACATCACTGACATGTCTTGGAAGCGTATCAAGCATCCATCAGAGATGATCAATGTTGGCGACGAAATTGACGTTAAAGTACTTAAGTTTGATCGCGAGCGTAACCGCGTATCACTGGGTATGAAGCAGATGGGCGAAGATCCTTGGGGCGACATCAAAGGCCGTTACCCAGAGGGCGCACGTTGCAAAGCCAAGATCACCAACCTTACAGATTACGGTTGTTTCGCCGAGTTGGAAGATGGCGTTGAAGGTCTGGTACACGTTTCTGAAATGGATTGGACTAACAAAAATGTTCACCCATCTAAGATTGTTGATCTGGGTCAAGAAGTGGAAGTTATGGTACTGGACATCGACGAAGAACGTCGTCGTATCTCACTGGGTATCAAGCAGTGCTTCACCAACCCATGGGATGACTTTGCAACTACCATGACCAAAGGCGACAAGATCTCAGGCAAAATCAAATCTATCACTGACTTCGGTATCTTTATCGGTCTGGATGGTGGTATCGATGGTCTGGTTCACCTGTCAGATATCTCTTGGAACGAAACTGGCGAAGAAGCGGTTCGCAACTTTAAGAAAGGCGAAGAAGTTGAGACCGTGGTACTTAGCATCGATGCAGAACGTGAGCGTATCTCACTGGGTATCAAGCAGCTTTCAGACGATCCATTTAACAACTACGTAGCCGAGAACGACAAGGGCGCGATTGTTAAGGGTACCGTTAAAGAAGTAGACGCTAAAGGCGCCGTTATCGACCTAGGCAATGATATTGAAGCTATCCTGAAAGGCTCAGAGCTCTCTCGCGACAAAGTAGAAGATGCTCGCAACGAGCTGCAAGTTGGCGCGGAAGTTGAAGCCAAGATTATCAACGTGGATCGTAAGAACCGCGTTATTAATCTGTCGATCAAAGCGAAAGATGTTTCTGAAGAGAAGGAAGCGGTTAAAGCACATCGCAGCACTGAAGCAGAATCAGCAGCAGCTGCACCTACTACCATTGGTGATTTGATCAAGGCTCAAATGGACAAGTAAAGTCTGGCTTCTTGCAACATCAATAAAAAGGGTGGCTATGCCACCCTTTTTATTGCCCTGAAATTGATGATCGTGCATTGCCAGCCAGGATCAGCTTTCGCCCAAGAATGTAGAGCTTGCCATTTAACTAACGGGGAAGTATGTGCCTTATTTCAAGCTCGAAAAAGATTGACGTAATCGCGTCAACTAGAGTGTTTAAATTATCCAGACCAGATAAAAAATCCCGTCGCTTCGTATTAATTATTCGTTTTACTATCCCTGCCCGACGACCCACACAAGCCTCACAGACTGCAGCTATCTGTCGCCAAGTCTTTAGCGCATATCGATAACACAGACTCAGATCAAAAACCTATTGTTGTAGAGAGCATCAGTTGTCACCACACAGCATTTTAATTATAGAAATTGACCTATTTTTAGAATTAATAGGATTTAAAATAAGTGCTGATATTTTTCCTACAGCGAGAGCTGCACTTGGCTAAAGGGGGGGGGCAATAAATTGCCAAAGCATTTACAGAATATAAAAGGCTCTTTCAGCACAACTTGACAAAATATAGTCTACACTCTGACGTAGATTATCTTATCTCGTTTTCTTAAAGGTCTCCAATGGACTAGTTGAGACTTTAGCGCTGATAGGTTACGGCAAAGGAGATGCCCGTATGTTAAGTAGTTTGATAGGCCTTTATTCAGGTTCAATTCTGTACGGCCTATATTTGGCAAAGAAAAACTGGTGTTGCACAGGCACTGAGGCTTCAGTTGATGCTGTTAAAAACCCCGTTTCTGGGCTAAAACGTCCGTTAATCAAACCCCCTGTCGAGTATTTAAGATACCTTTCCTTTGCTAGAGCAAAGCCAGTAAATAGGTGCCTCTGCGCTGGCACATATCTAGGGTTGTTAATGGCATTTTTGCTGAGTGCTTGCGACAGCCCCACAACTAGCCCCACAAGTGGCCCCGTCTTTACTCAGCCACCGACATTGATGGTGCATCCAGAGACTGCGGTGCCGCTGTCAACCATAATTAGTTTTGAGGCAGATCAGCCCGTGGTAGCAAGCTACACAATCACTGCGGGTGATCGCACATGGCAAGCCCATACGCGTTCCAGTGCAGCAGCTGATCAGCAGCCGTTATTCCAGCCCAATCATCAGGAAGTATTGCTCAGATTTCTTCCAGATACCGAACATCGGATTGTTGTTCAAATCACTAATGCGCAGGGGCAGTCATCACAAATTTCCCAGCCCTTGGTATTGCAGACCCCGCCATTGCCCAAAGGGTTTCCCACTGTAGAAGGCAATAACACCTATGGCCTATATCAAGTCCCAGGTATCACCTTACTAAGTGTGGTGGCAGATGGCCCGAGGGCAGAGCAGGAACCTAATAAAGCACAACAGAAAACAGCTGAGCCAGCCCCTGGCGGCTGGTTAATAGGATTAGATGATACAGCGTCCATTGTCTGGTATACGCCCACAGATTGGCGCTGGCAAACCATCGAGCAGTTGCCCTCTGGCAATCTGCGCCTTTACAGTGATCTTGGGAGTTCTCTCGAGGTCGATATGCTCGGCAATAAAATCAGAGCTTGGGCAGCAATCCGTGATGTCGCCGCACAAGGTTATTTCCAGCAACAAGGCTTACAGCCAATACGCGCGGAAATTGAGGGCATGCATCATCGCCGGCAGCTACTTCCTAATGGCAATAGCTTGGTTTTAAGCTATGAAATTGAGTACCGCAGTACCTACTTCCCCAATACACGACTAAAAACCGGCAAAACAGAACCATTGTTGGGCGATATTATTATTGAAGTTGCCCCGGGTGGCGAAACTGTCCGTCAGTGGCGGCTGGCGGACCTAGTAGATTCCAGTCGACGCACTCTACAGACAGATACATCGGCGCCGTTATTTGATTCGGCATCAGCAAAGCCCGAAGCCCAAATAGCTTGGTCCGGTGCCAGCGGATTGGTTTACGACCCACAAAAGGACCGTGTTATTGTAGCGTTGCGCAACCAGCAGGCATTGGTTGGTATCGACTATTTCTCTGGGCAGCTAAAATGGATCCTTGCCGACCCACGAGGCTGGAAGAGACCATGGGCAGACCGCTTGCTTAGTGTGGCGCCCCGATCTGCACTCGGGTCTGCAACAGACACGTTGATTTGGCCCAAGAGTTTGGGTCAGCCACACCTCGGGCAAAATGGCGAAATTATCCTGCTGGATCAGCGCGTCCCGGGTAGCGAAAGCCGCGTGCTAAGTTACACCGTTAACGAAACCACCATGACTTTTACTCAAAACAGTAGCCACAGAGTAAAGGCGTACCCACTGGCGCGACTGCAGTATATAGATTCACAACAGCGAATTTTACTGGGTACAGCTGTTGACGATGCAACACAGCATACCAGTCGACTATCTCATTTTTCGCTTAAGAGCACCGTCAGCAATAGTGAGGATAAACCACAACCAGAGCATTCACTGCGCCTTGGCAATGTTTTGATTGAGGACCTTATTGTCGTCTCCCAATTGCTGCCGCCACAGTTTCCCGCGCCACAGATCCATACCGCTGTCACTGCCAAAGGGGCGGCTATCGGTACGCAAAATTTGCCGGTAAACAGCCCGACCACAGAGGCACCCATCACAGATAAAGCAATGCCGCTGGCAGAGGGTGACCGGCGTATTTTAGTGGGCCCACTCGGACAGCAATCACAGCAAATATTGAAAATCGATCAACAGCGAGGGGCCTTGGCAGTGGGTTATCTTGATCAATATCCGGTCATGGTTATGTTAAAGGGCGATCATATGCGGTTTACCTACCGCAGTTCAGGCACTAAAGATTCAGTTAGCTGGAAGTTTCGCGGCAGTCTTAGTGCTGGCGGGCATCAAGTCGAAGGGCTATTGAGCATTTATGACGCTGCCGGGCAAACCCTGGCCGCGCAAATTCCATGGCAGGGAACTAAACAATAACAGCACAGCAACCTGATGAATAATTTGGGACTAAATGGCAGACAGTGTGAAAAGGAGCAACAAATGAAATTTTGCAAATTGGGTCAGGGATTAATAATAGGCAGTTATGTCTTTTTAACAGCTATAACAGCGCTGGCGCAGGAGGAGCCCGCGTCAGAGGCGGCAATCGATGCAAGCCCTGATACAGCCGCTATCGCCGCCGCCGATGCAGCGGCAGCAGCAGTGATGCAGCAGCCTATGGTCGATTACCAGGATTGCATTAAAAACGTGATTGCCAATGACGTGCCAATGGCGGATAAAGGCGCGGCAATTGCTCTGGGCTGTGACAGCGAAAGGCGTGCCTTACAAGCGGTGCTGCCCGCCGATTTTGGTGATTTTTTGCTGCTCAATATGGATAGGCGCATCAATATGATACTGACTGCCATGCAGGATGCAGAGAGGGTAGTGGCGGACATGGTTGAAGATGCAGAAGAGATTATTGACGAAATAAACGATGAGTGACAGTCGCTGGCAGGCTTTAGGCAGATAAATCAATTTGTTAATCATGGAATGATTCAGGGACAGGGAAAATGCGTCGAACAACAGTAGCCAAATATCTATTGGTAATAATGCTTTCCGCAGCCAGTGTGGCTTCTAATGCTATGTTTAGGTTTCCTTTCGTGCTTCCACTCCCAGTGATCTCACCACCGACCCTTGCAATATCTGAAGAGAAGAGTACTGATGGCTCCTGGACACTGAGTTGGACTGTGTCCGCTGGTGCTACCACCTATATTTTGGAAGAGAGTGCCGGTGGTGGTGCTTTTGGTGAAGTTTACCGCGGCTCTGGACGATCCAAAACCATTGAGGGAAAACGGGCAAATATTGAATATTATTACCGCATTAAGGCCTGTCAGTCATATCGTTGTAGCGTTGCCTCGCCTGCTAAAAAGGTGCGTCTGGAGTATGCTCATCCCTCAACCCTGGCTGGTATCCCTGCCAGCAGTGCCAATGGCACTTTTACAGTGCGCTGGAGCATGCCCACATCTAAGATACACACAGCTGAATTGCAGCGTAAAAGCCCGGGCAGCTCCGCCTGGAAAACGGTTGTCGGTAGGGGCCGCGCCTCCTCAAAAGTAGAGTCCCATGTAACGCCGGGCACCTATAGCTATCGACTTGTTCGGCATGTCTCCTTACCGCGACTGCGCATTCCCCGTTTAGGGGTCTTTAGGACCCGTTCGGGAATAATTACAAAAACTGAAGCCAGCAAGTCAGTCGTCGTAGCTAAACCCGGCAAGCCATCTGTTATTATAGAGGAGGGTATCAGTAGTAGCCGCGATTACAGTCTGTCCTGGTTGGCAGGTAAGGATGTTATTACCCATTACGAGGTACAGGAAAGTCAAACAGGACTGGCGGACAGCACCGATTTGACAACGATTGACAGCGCCGATGCACTGAAACATAAAATAACCAATCAATCCTCAGGTACCTATCAAGACCGTGTGCGTACCTGCAAAAACGATAACTGCGCCGGGCAATGGTCAGACATCAAAACCGTGGTTGTGAACGGTTATGATATTCCCACAGCGCCATCCATTCAAACAGTCGCACCACCTGGTTTGCCCTATGGTAGCGATGAAGTAGGCACCACAGCAGGACAATTCAGAGTGAGTGAAAGTGGTGGCGCCAGCTATAGCATTGCTCTGACTATGGCGGCAGGTACTGCAGGCGTTATGCCCGAATTGGGTATCAGTTACAACAGTCAGGCTGGTAACGGCCTGCTGGGCAAAGGCTGGAGCCTCAATGGTCTCAGTGCCATTACGCGCTGTCGTCAAACCATCAGCCAAGATGGCAAAGCGCTGCCTATCCGTTGGGACGAGCAGGATCGATTCTGCATTAACGGCCAGCGACTTTTGCTCACCAGCAATGGTGACTACGGTGATACAGGCAGTTATTACAAAACCGAGATCGACAACTTTAGTTATATTAAAGCCGTAGGCGGAAGTGCCGGGCACCCCAATTATTTTCAAGTTGAGGGTAAAGATGGCTCAGTGACATTTTATGGTAAAACCGCAGATGCCAGACACAGCCAAGGCGATGATACTTATAGTTGGAGTATTAGCCGCTTCGAAGATAGTGTAGGCAACGGCATTGATTACAGCTATGCCAATGATGCCGACGGCATGCGCCTAAGCCAAATAGACTATGCCTACGGGGCAGGCGACAGCGCCAATGCGCACATTGAACTCATCTATGAGGCTGCCCCGCGGGGTGACCAGCTTAGTGCCTATATAGGCGGCCGGATATTCCGTACGGCCAAACGTCTGACCAATATCAAAACCTATAATAACGATGCCTTGCTGCGCGACTACCGCCTTGCCTATAAGGGAGGCACATCGGTTAACGGCAATAGCCCCCCAACCATAAGTCGGCTTGTTAGCATCGAAGAATGCGCAGGCGATGGCACCTGCCTGCCTGAAACCCGTTTTTCCTGGCAGTCCACAAAAACCGCATTCGCCGAACGCAGTGACAGTAGCAACTATATAAATATGAAAAACCGCCACTATCTGCTGGACTACAGATTTGCCGATATTAATGGCGATGGACTACAGGATCTGATTTATGTCAGCGCCTATGCCAAGGCTAAAAAACGCTTATTCCATAAACCAAAACTAAAAAGCCACCAGACCTTGCACTATATGATCAATACTGGATCCGGCTTTGATCATGGTGAAGCGGTGGGTTACAGAGAGAAGATAGAAAACCCCCTCAAGCTAGAGGTTTTAGACTATAACGCCGACAGTCATCAAGATCTGCTGGTGTACCGCAAAGGCGATGGTTGGGAACTGTATCTGGCCATTCCCAATGGCGCAGGCCATTGGTCATTGCAGCGTCAGCATGGGGTTAATATCCCCTTTACTGATGCCGATATGCAGTTTGCCGATGTCAATGGTGACGGGCTTGCAGATGCTATGGCTGGTGGGCGTTATTGGTTACTGGAGCGAGATGACAGCAAGCCGGTAACATCCAATCTGGCCTACCGTTTTGGCAGCAGCAAAACCATTGCTTATAACGGTCAGTTTGACCAGGATCGCTCTACATATTTGGCCAATGATATTCGCGGTTATATTAATAACTGTGGCTGGTACTGTGGTTATTATCGCCAAAATACCTTGTCAGTTAAAGCCAGTGCCGGCGATATCAATGGCGATGGGATAGCCGATTTTCTGATCCAAAAGCGTGGTTATCAGCTGGCGATCAGTGATAACAGCGACGATAGCCTTGCCTACACAGCAGTTACTGGATCGACAGTGCCCGCAATCAGTGATCACGAACTATTTCGTGCGGTTGATATCAATGCAGACGGTTTAACCGATATTGTCTACTGGAAACAAAAGCGCAATGGCGGTTCCTGGCAGCTGCAACTAAGCACTGGCACGACCTTTACGGCACCCATGGATATTGTTGCCTCGGCAAATGCCGACAGCGCTGAAAAACAAGCCGTACAGCTTGTCGATATGAACGGTGATGGCTACCCCGATATAACCTGGCAAGCTAACAATTATCTAAATGTTCGGTATTGGGGCGCAAACGGTCAACCAGCATTTGGACCCAAGCAGAGTTTAAGACCGATCACTATCAACGATGACACCAACCATATTATTATGGATTACAACGGTGATGGCGTCGCAGATTATATCCGCTTTGCAGCTAGAAGAGGCGGCCATGGCGGCACCTTTTACTATAAAAGTAGCGGCCAGCAACCACGGGCAGCCAGCCCACTGAGGGATGCCAAACGCAACATAGCCAATGTTATTACTCATATTACCAATGGTTTAGGCGCCGTAACGGCGCTGGAGTACCAGCGAATAAATCAATCTGACCATTACCGTGCTGTCGAGCCATTGGTATACAGCGCCACAAGCCGTGACTACAGTGCCTACAACGACCCCTTTGGTGATTTGCCGGCCGACGCTCAGAGTCTGCAGGCAACGCCATTATCCCCCGTCTTGGCCATCAATGGGCCTATGGCCGTAGTTAGCCGCGTCAGTAGCAGTGCGCCTGTGGCCGATAACCCCAAAGCACAAAGTCATATTAGCTACCACTATAGCGAGGCCCGTTTACAGGCTGCGGGACGTGGCAGCATAGGCTTTAAAACGTTGCAAACCGTAGACGAGCAAACGGGGGTGACCACCACCACCAGCTACCGTCAGGACTGGCCATTTATGGGCTCAGCCTTTAAGACAGAAGTGAAAACTGCCCAAGGTAACCTGCTCAGCGAATCAACCAACCACTGGGCGTTGCAAGGCTGGAGAAGCTCATGGCCCAGCACAGCCAAGTCTCGGGGTTCCACTGCGCTTGGCCCCCTGCATCCCTATACTGCCAAAGCCACCGAGAAGACCTACCACCTTAGCGACAATGGCGCGACTCAGGGTGGAGTGCGAGCAATCAACCACACCAGCATGGATTACGATGACCATGGTAATGTCAGCCGCATTGTCGTTAGCAATAACAATGGAAATGGCACATTGGTGCAATCTCAGACTACCACCAATAGGTACGGCGGGAGTGAGTACGACAAACAAAAAGGTCGGCTAAGTACTACCTCCGTAACCGTCGAGCGCCCCGGTCAAACAACCAAAACCCGTTATTCCAGCTTTACCTATTACAGTAGCGGCACCCATAAAGGCCTACTTAAAACCGAGACCTTGCAACCCGATGGAGGCGAGGCTCAGAGCTTGACCAGCACCCATAGTTACGACAGCTATGGCAATAAAACCGGTACCAGCACCCAAGGCTGGGATGGCACAGCCACAGTCACCAGACACGGCCCCCGCGTGGTCTATGACAGCACTGGCCGCTATAGCCAGACCAGCTACCAAACCTATCCAGTATTGGGCGAAAAGCGCATTAGCCAAGTACTTAGTCGCGACCGTTATGGTAATGCCACCCGCATAGAAGACGCCCTCGGCAACCGCACCTATAGCGAATATAGCCCCATGGGCCGTCAGTATTTTAGTGCCAGCGATGCAGGCGGTTGGAAAAAAACCTGGATGACAAACACCTCCAACCAGTGCCCCGAAGATAGCGCTTATGTGGTGCATGCAACCAGTGCCGATGGCAGTGCCAGTCAACAGTGTCACGATGTGATTGGCCGGCCAGTGCGCAAGCTCAGCACGGGGTTTGATGGCAGCTGGATTGCCGCCGATACCGAATACGACAGTATTGGGCGCGTTAGCCGCAGCAGCCAGCCCTTTAGAGCGAATAATTATGCCGGTTACTGGACCACCATCGACAGCTACGATCTGCTCGGTCGGCCCACCGCGACCACCGCGCCCGATGGCAGCGAATCCAGCAGCAGCTACCAGGGCTATCAGATTAGCCACACCAATGCTGCAGGTCAGACTAAAACCGAAAGCTACAACAGTCTCGGCGAAATTATTCAGGTCACCGACAACAACTACTCGTCCGCCGACTACCAGCATGACACCGCCGGGCAGTTGGTCGTGATGATCGACAGCGCCGGCAACCGCACCGAATTGGCCTATGACAGTCTGGGCCGCAAGCTGAGCATGAACGACCCCGACAAAGGTGTGTGGCAGTATCAGTACAATGCCTTTGGCGAATTGATCAAACAAACCAATGCCAAAGGCCAGACCAGCACCCTGGCCTATGACCTCTTAGGCCGCAAAACCACAGTGACAGACAGAGATAGCAAAGGTCACATCGAACAAAGCATTATCTGGACCTTCGACAGCCAAGCCAACGGCCTTGGCCAGCTAGCCAGCGTTAGCAGCAGCGACGGCTATCAACAGAGCCTGCACTACGACAGCCTAGGGCGCAATCACCAGAGCACAACCTCCTTGCCCGGCGCAGGCACCTTTACCGAGCGCCAAACCTTCGACCATTTGGGGCGACCCTACCAGCGCTTTGATGCCAGCAGTGATCAGCAAGATAACGGCGTGCGTGGCACCCAAACCCAGTACAACGCCTATGGCTATGGTGCAGCAGTAGTGGATGTGCGCCATCAACATGGTCAACCCATCACCGTCTATAAACGTATCACCGCCATGGATGAACGCGGTCAAGTCACAGGTTCAACCCAGGCCAACGGCCTGATTGCCACCAGCAAACAATACAACTATGCCACCGGCCTGCTCGAACAAGTCAACAGCCAGAGCATTTTGAGAGCCGACATCCAGGACCTGCGCTACGACTGGGACAACATAGGCAATCTGACCGCTCGCCACGAATACAGCGGCAGCAAATCCCTGAGCGAAAGCTTTGCTTACGACAGCATCAACCGCCTGACCTCAGCAGGTAATACCACAGTACAGTACGACAGCCTCGGCAATATCACTGCCAAATCCGATGTAGGTGCCTACAGGTATGGCAGCAGCGCCGGCCCCCATGCTGTCACACAGGCAGGCAACACCACCTACCAATATGACGCCAATGGCAACAATATCAGCAGCAGCGACGGGCGCACCTTGCAGTACAGCACCTTCGACAAAGTGGTTGAAGTGCGTAAAGGCAACCACCAAGTTAACTTCAACTACAGCCCCCATCGCAACCGCTACCGACGCATTGATCAGGACAGCAGCACCGGCCAAACCAAAACCACCTACTATCTGGGTGCGGTTGAAATTATCGATAACAGCAACGGCCAGCGCGAGTACAAGCGCCAACTGGGTGACGCCATAGAAACCATTCGTTATCAGAGCAATAGCTTTCTACAAGAGAGCACTCACTATCTGCTGCAAGACCACTTGGGCAGTGTTGACGTTATCGTCGACCATCTGGGCAATATCGAGCAAGAACTCAGCTTTGACGCCTGGGGCAAACGCCGCAACGCCAGCAATTGGCAGGCCCAGCTAGCCACCCAGCACCTGCCACTCAGCGCCTTTGGCACCCTCAACAGCATCACCACCCGAGGCTACACTGGTCACGAGATGGTCGATGCAGTGGGTATTATCCATATGAATGGACGGATTTATGATCCGAAGTTGGGGAGGTTTTTGCAGGCGGATCCGTTTATACAGGCGCCTTACAATACCCAGAGCCTTAACCGCTATAGTTATGTCATGAACAACCCGCTCAATGCAACGGATCCCAGTGGGTATTTTGCATGGGCTGCAGTTTGGGCCGTTATGAAAGTTGCCGTAGCTGCTTATGTGGTCTCTGACATTATTGTTACCATCGGGGTTAACAGTGGCTGGAGCACTGATTTAATACAGATTGCGAGTTTTGTGGCAACCTGTTGGATAGGCGGCTGTTTTGATGTCAGCAACTTGGGTCAGTCACTGAGTCAAGTGTTCAGTACAACCGGCCTGCAGATGGGTATTATTGGTGGCATCACCAATGTGCTTAGTGGTGGCAAGTTTGGTCATGGGTTTGTCTCAGCGGGCATCTCCGCCGGTGGTGCAGGGGCTAACCCTGCAGG
Source organism: uncultured Cellvibrionales bacterium (assembly GCA_913060735.1). Lineage (GTDB taxonomy): Bacteria > Pseudomonadota > Gammaproteobacteria > Pseudomonadales > Porticoccaceae > HTCC2207. The sequence continues at coordinate 1,053 of CAJXVK010000016.1, read as the reverse complement.
AGCCGGTATTAAGCCGGGAGAGTTTATCGGCCGCACGGTATTAGGTGGTACCATATCTAAGATAACCGGCGGTAAGTTTGCAAATGGAGCGCGGACTGCCGCGTTCGTGTCTTTGATGTCAGCAGCCTCTGAATATTACGAAAGAACAGTTGGTCGTAAAGCTGATCCTACGCCTGGAGAAAATAACGAGAATAGCAATAGCTACGATTTTGACAGAGAAACCGGTCAGCAATTTCCCGATAGTCATGATCAAAATGTAATTGGTTTGAATAAGCCTATGTCGGGAGATTATTGGGATGATTTTGCGAAACAAGGTGGCCCCGTTAGTAAGGCTCTGAATGTTGTTCCTATAGTGAACGCAACTGCGGGACTACATGACTATTGGTTTAATAAGCAGAATCCGTTGAATTTTAGGGTATGGAATGTGCCCACTATGCTACCAGCGGCGGGAATATCGATGGCCGCTTCGATTGGTAACTCTACTCGTGGTAATGAAGCGATGATCATGACTATGTATTATTTGGAAAGTCAGAGGCGGCGCAGAGATGATTAGGTTCTTGCTGTTGGTTGCTGTCTTGGCTAGTTGTTCGTGCGGAAGCTTTTCGTCGCCACATGAAAACTTTAAGGGCCATATGAGCCATAATATTAATAAGCGTATTGATGACCCAAATACTAATTGGGTTCGGCCAGAGTATTTGATTGGAGCGCGGACGCTTGCTAACGGTAATATAGAAAATCAGTATCAGTGGCGAGGAAGCTGTATGTATTTTTTTGAATTTGAAGTGGATACAAAAAAAATCGTTAGCTGGAGATTTGAAGGTAGCGAAAAAGATTGTCAAATTGCTCCTTGATTTATAGTAGAGAAACCAAGCCTCAAATAACAACCCCGTGGCCAGCTCGTGGTCTGCTATGATCAATGGGGTCAGTGATCAATGGGGTCAGAGTCGATTGATTTTTAAAAGGATCACGGATCGTAGTGCCTATAAATAGAGGCGGAGATAGTGATCAATGGGGTCAGAGTCGATTGATTTTTAAAAGGATCACGGATCGTAG
>CAJXVK010000015.1 GCA_913060735.1 uncultured Cellvibrionales bacterium | reverse complement strand
ATCTACACTAGATCGCTCGTCGGCAGCGTCAGATGTGTATAAGAGACAGGGTCGTGTTACGTATTTTGGATGCCTCTAGTGCCCAGCTGGGTATTAGTGCCCTAGGGTATGAAGAAGATCAAAAAGCCATATATATGGATGCCCTGGCACGACCCCAAGGAATGATCTTGATTACTGGTCCAAGCGGTAGTGGTAAAACTGTATCGCTTTATACCGGACTTAATATTCTCAATACCGCCGAGCGCAATATCTCTACGGCGGAAGATCCGATTGAAATAAATATGGATGGCATTAATCAGACGCAGATCAATATGCGGGCAGGTCTCAGTTTTGCTGAGGCATTGCGCGCGTTCTTGCGCCAGGATCCGGATATTGTAATGGTGGGCGAGATACGTGATCTTGAAACCGCCGAGATTGCCATTAAGGCGGCGCAAACTGGCCACTTGGTATTGTCGACTCTACATACCAATAGTGCCCCTGAGACTTTAACTCGACTACTGAATATGGGTGTGCCCGCTTTTAACGTGGCAACCTCGGTTAATTTAATTATTGCTCAGCGTCTGGGGCGTAAGCTCTGCTCTGCATGCCGCGAGCCGTTTATTACTATTCCTGACAATGTGCTCAACGAAGAGGGCTTTGATGATATAGGTATAGATAAGAAAGACTTCAATATTTTTAAACCGGTTGGCTGCGCTCAGTGTACCAATGGCTATAAGGGTCGGGTGGGCGTTTACGAGACATTGAGAATATCGCCTGCACTTTCAAAAATTATTATGGAGGGCGGTAGCTCGCTCAATATTCTGGAAGCTGCGCTTGGTGAGGGGTTTAGAACATTACGAGTATCTGCATTGCGCAAGGCGGCCCAGGGACAAATTAGCATTGAAGAAGCAAATAGGATTACCAAAGACTAAGCTTTGGTTAGTGTATTACATAGGGAAATGAATCATGGCCACGACTGCCGATACATTGATGTTTATCTATAAGGGTAAAAACCGCAAAGGTGAAAAAGTAGAGGGTGAACTGCGCTCTGATAATCTGGCTGGCGCAAAAAGCCAACTGCGCAAACAGGGCATTATTTCTACCTCGATTAAAAAGAAAGCGAAGCCACTGTTTAGCCGCGACAAAAAGATTGTCTCAGCTGATATCGCCCTCTTTACCCGCCAGCTTGCAACAATGGTGAAGGCTGGGGTGCCACTGGTGCAGAGCTTTGAGATTGTGGCCGATGGGGTGGATAAATCCCTGATGCGCGATTTGATCTATGAAATTCGCGACAATGTATCTGCTGGTGGTGGCTTTGCCGCCGCACTGCGCAAACATCCAAGGCAGTTTGATGATCTATTTTGCAGTCTGGTGGAGTCGGGTGAGACCGCTGGTGCGCTTGAAACTATGCTCGACAGAGTCGCTACCTATAAAGAAAAGACCGAGCAGCTAAAGGCTAAAATCAAAAAGGCACTGACCTATCCTATTGCGGTAATGGTGATCGCGCTGGTGGTTACGGCGATTCTATTGATTAAGGTAGTACCTATTTTTGCCGAGACCTTTAGTGGCTTTGGTGCTAGCCTGCCGGCCTTTACTCTTTTTGTATTAGGTCTTTCCGATGCTATACGGGAATCTTGGGTATTTTTATTATTCTGTATTGGCGCTGGATTAATTGCTTTTCGTGAGGCCCAGTTTCGCTCTGAAAAATTTGCCTATGGGGTCGATCGCGCCATGCTCAAAATCCCTATCGTTGGCTTAATTGTGTACAACTCTATTATTGCGCGTTTTGCGCGCACCTTATCGACCACCTTTTCTGCTGGTGTGCCTATTGTCGATGCCCTTGAATCTGTGGCTGGTGCGGCAGGCAACCGGCTCTATGCTGATGCCATTATAAAAATTAGTGAAGAGGTGATGACCGGTATTCAGCTGCAGCAGGCGATTAAGAACCGCAATATGTTTCCCATGTTACTCCAGCAGATGGCGGCGATTGGCGAGGAATCTGGTGCTCTCGATGAAATGCTGGAAAAAGCGGCTACCCATTATGAAGAGGCGGTCGATAACTCTGTCGATAATTTAACCAGCCTGCTGGAACCAATGATTATGTCGGTGTTGGGTGTATTGGTGGGCGGCCTATTGATTGCTATGTACCTGCCTATCTTCCAGTTGGGCAATGTTGTTTAGGGAGCCACTTGCGTATACTCGCAGCTATATTCTGGGCAACCACAGGGATTTGTAAAGATGATCTTTGAAACAGGTTTATCACCAGCGGTACTGGCTGCGGTAGGTTTAATTTTTGGCTTGCTGATTGGCAGCTTTTTAAATGTGGTTATTTTGCGTTTGCCGCAACAGCTCAACGATGTCTGGCAACGGGATTCTAGGGACTTTCTTGGCTTGGAACCTATTTCTACTGAACCAGTAACCCTCTCTAAACCTGCCTCGCGCTGCCCAAACTGTGGCGTATCAATTAAGCCTCAGCATAATATTCCCGTTTTAAGTTATCTATTTTTGCGCGGCCGCTGCGGGGCCTGCACCGCACCTATTTCAATTCATTACCCTTTAGTAGAACTGATGTCAGGCTTAATTGCAGCATTTTTTGTCTTTCAGTATGGTCTCAGTGCGATCACATTTTTTAGTTTGATTCTATCTTACTCTCTATTGGTCCTCACGGGCATCGATCTGCATGAAAAACTCTTGCCCGATCAGATTACCTTGCCACTGCTATGGATTGGCCTATTTGCTAATCTGAGCGGCACCTTTGTGCCTCTGAGTGAAGCCGTGATTGGGGCTATTGCTGGCTACCTGTCGCTGTGGTTGGTGTTCTGGCTCTTTAAAATGATTACTGGCAAAGAAGGCATGGGTTACGGAGACTTTAAGTTGCTGGCTGCGCTGGGTGCCTGGATGGGCTGGCAGATGTTGCCAATGGTGATTTTACTCTCTACAGCTGTGGGTGCTGTGGTAGGAATTGCCGGTATTATTTTTGCGGGCCGCAAACGTGAAGCCACTATTGCCTTTGGGCCTTTTTTAGCCATGGCGGGTTGGATTGCGTTTGTCTGGGGTGATAAGATTCTGTCTGGTTATTTAGCGATATTTAATCTTTAGACAAGTTCCTTTATCCAGCCTGAGTAAAGATCAGTGGTCGAAACGAGTTCTATAAATGCCCCGTTAATTGTTGGCCTTACTGGCGGTATTGGCAGTGGTAAAAGCACTGTTGCTAAGGCTTTTATGGCGTTGGGTATCGATTCTGTTGACGCCGACTATGCCTCACGTGCTGTAGTTGAGCGTGGTATGCCAGCGCTAAAGGCGATTGAGGAACATTTTGGCCCTGCGCTTATTCTTGCTGATGGCACCTTAAATCGCGCTGCGCTTCGCAGTATTATTTTTGCTGATGCCCAGCAAAAAACCTGGCTCGAAGCACTACTGCATCCGCTAATACGCGATTGGATTTTTAACCAGTTGCAGGCCTCGTCGGCCAGCTGTCCCTACGTTATTCTGGAATCTCCCCTATTATTTGAAACTGACCAGCACCGGCTGGTGAGCACTGTGCTATTGGTCGATGTACCAGTTGACCTGCAGATTGAGCGGGCCACCGCGCGCGACGGCAATACGCCAGAGCAAATTCTAAGTATTATTAACGCGCAGATGTCGCGTGAGGATAAATGCAATAGAGCAGATATTGTATTTGATAATTCACTGAGTGAGGACAGTATTGCCAGCCGAGTACTGCAACTTCACCAACAGTTTTTAGCTAAGGCGGGTAAGCAATGAGTAAAAAGCCAAAGGTTGCGACAGTGCAATGCGGCACCTGTAAAACAGATGTTGAGTGGATTGAAGAGAATATCTATCGGCCATTTTGTTCCAAGCGTTGCCAGCAGATTGATTTTGGCGATTGGGCGACGGAGAGTTTTGCGATTGCCGATGAACCGGCGCTGGATTCTGAGGCTATTATGCAGGGTTATGAGGAAGGCTAGCGGCCAATTTTTGTAAAATAGGCTTATTGGCTTCAGGAAATTCATAGCTGTTAGTTTTCCCCAGTAATTCGGTCAGCGGCACCCAACGGCACTTCTGCCCCTCAACACCTCTTGGCTCACCTGTAAAAGCGGTCACCTGCCAAATATCTAATAACACGTGCTTGTCCCTGTAGTCGTGAGAGACCTGCATATAAGGGGTTGCTGTGGTGACATTGATCGCTAGCTCTTCATTAAGCTCTCTCACCAACCCCTGATAGGCACTTTCATCAGCTTCGATTTTTCCGCCAGGAAATTCCCACAGACCGCCCTGATGCAGGTGCTTTGGTCGGCGTGCAATTAAGATTTGATCTGAGTCACCATAGATAACTGCGGCAACCACATGGATACGCTTTATCGATTGCATCGGCTATCTAGGTTCTGTACTCGGCGTTAATCCGCACATATTCGTAGGTGAGATCGGTGGTCCAGACGGTCTCTTGAATCTGACCGCGATTTAGAGAAACGCGTATTTCAATCTCTTCTGGCTGCATAGCGGCCTGCCCCGCCTCTTCAGTGTAACTGGAGGCTCTAGCGCCATTCTCAGCAATTAACACTGAATTTAAATGCACCTGTACAGCATTGACATCGAGGTTGGTTACCCCTGCTCTACCAATGGCCGCAAGTATTCGACCCCAATTGGGATCTGAGGCGGCCAGCGCTGTTTTAACCAATGGTGATTCGGCGATGGTATAAGCCACTGCCAAGGCTTCATCTGTGTCTACGGCGCCTTCTATCACGACTGAGACAAACTTACCGGCACCTTCACCATCGCGAATAATGGCTTGGGCCAAGTCGATAAAAACAGTCTTAAGCTGGCTGACAAACTGATCAAAAGACTCTTCATCAATAGTGACACCACTGCTACCTGTGGCAACCAAAATCACCGCGTCATTGGTTGAGGTGTCGCTATCAACAGTGATGCGGTTAAAGGATTTTTCATTGGCTAGCCTTAGTGCGCGATGCAATAGCTCTGCATCTACAGCAGCATCGGTGGCCACATAACCCAGCATAGTGGCCATATTGGGCTTGATCATGCCCGACCCTTTGGCAATGCCGGTAATGGTTATTTTACTGTCTGTACCATATTGCAATGATGCGCCCTTGGCTCTGGTATCCGTGGTTAATATACCCTCGGCGGCATCGGCCCAACCATTTTCACTCAGCGCCGCGACTGCTGCTGGCATGCCGCCGATAAGCCTGTCCATTGGCAGTGGTTCGCCAATCACGCCCGTGGAAAATGGCAGTACCTGCTCTTTATTGGATGAGGTGGCTGCTGCCAGGGCATCACAGCTTTGCAATGCATCAGTCATGCCCTGCTCGCCGGTACCGGCATTGGCATTGCCTGTATTGACCAATAAATATTTCGGGCTGACGTTGGCCAGGTGCTGTTTGGCAACGGCGACTGGTGCGGCGCAAAAGGCATTTTGAGTAAATAATCCAGCCACTGTGCTGCCTTTGACAATTTCCATCACCACCAGGTCTTTGCGACCCGGGGTTTTAATACCTGCACTAGCAGTACCTAGCTTAAAGCCAGCGATTGGGTGCAGGGTGGGTAGCGTTCCGTTGCCTGTTGCCATCGTTATTGCCTTCTATCTTTAAACTAAATTTTACCGCAACAATGTTTGTATTTTTTCCCGGACCCACAGGTGCAGAGATCATTGCGCCCTACCTTAGGGCCGCGGCGCTGTGGCTGTTGCGCGGGCTCAGCTGTTTCGCTCTCCGTGTCGATACCGGCTACTTTAGCATGCTGGTATTCGCGCCCTTTTTGCTCTTCTCGGCGCTGCTGCTCTAGCCGGTCCATATCTTCTCGAGTCGCAACTTCAATATGGCTGAGATACCGAATGGTCTCGTATTTAATATTGTCGAGCAAGCTTTCAAACAGGGCAAATGATTCGCGCTTGTATTCCTGTTTGGGATTTTTCTGTGCGTAGGCGCGCAGGCCGATACCCTGTCGCAACTGATCCATACTGGCCAGATGCTCTTTCCATAGGTTGTCTAATACCTGCAGCATTATCTGCCGTTCAACTTCACGCATCTGCTCACCAACATGAGCATAGCGCGTGGCGTAATTGGCCTGCACCAAGTCAATAATGCGGCTGCGCAATGCTTCTTCGTCTAGGCGTGTGTCTTCATCAAGCCATGCCTGTATCGGTACTTCGGTGGTAAATTCGTTAGCCAGGGCTTTTTCTAATCCGCTAATATCCCACTGCTCTTCAAGGCTCTGCGGTGGTATAAAGTTGCTAATGCACTGATACATCACATCTTCACGCACATTGGTAATTACATCGGAGATATCGCCATCTTGCAGGAGATCGTTGCGCTGCTGATAGATAACTTGGCGTTGATCGTTGGCCACATCATCATATTCAAGAAGATGCTTACGAATATCAAAATTACGGCCTTCGACTTTGCGCTGCGCTTTAACAATGGCATTGGTAACCATGCGATGCTCAATAGCCTCACCATGCTCCATACCCATAGAGCGCATTAGATTTTTGACCCGATCTGAGGCAAATAGACGCATCAGTGGATCTTCTAATGAGAGATAGAAACGCGAGACACCTGGGTCACCCTGGCGCCCTGAACGGCCGCGCAGCTGGTTATCAATGCGACGTGACTCATGACGCTCTGTGGCAACAATATGCAGCCCGCCAGCTTCGATAACTTTGGCATGGCGCTCAGTCCAGTCAGCCCTAATCTCGGCGACCTTTTTATCACTGTCCTTGCCCTTCTCTTTGAGTTCTTTAAGCTCTGCTTCGATATTACCGCCCAGTACAATATCTGTACCACGACCCGCCATATTCGTCGCGATGGTAACAGCACCGGGGCGTCCGGCATTGACGATAATATTGGCTTCAAGCTCATGCTGCTTGGCGTTGAGAACACTGTGTTTAATTTTGGCTTTTTTAAGCATGCCTGACAGCAGTTCGGATGTCTCTACCGACGCTGTGCCGACCAACACAGGGGCACCTTTTGCAACGATTTCATTAATATCATCAATGACCGCTTCAAATTTTTCTTCTTGACTTAGGAACACTAAATCATTGAGGTCAACTCGCAGAACATCGACGTTGGTTGGAATAACCATGACCTGCAGACCATAGATCTGCTGGAATTCGTAGGCTTCGGTATCGGCTGTACCGGTCATACCGGCGAGCTTCTGATAGAGGCGGAAGTAGTTCTGGAACGTGGTCGAGGCCAGGGTCTGGCTCTCTTGTTGTATCTCTAGTCCCTCTTTGGCTTCAATCGCCTGATGCAGGCCTTCCGATAAACGTCTGCCAGCCATGGTGCGCCCTGTGTGCTCATCAATAAGCACCGCCTGGCCGCCCTGTACAATATATTCGACATCTCTATTGAACAGATGCTGAGCTCTGAGGGCCGAGTGCACATGATGTAATAAACCGAGATTACTGGCCATATAAAGGCTTTGGTCCTGCTCAAGCAGGCCTTCGCCAATTAAAATTTCTTCCACTTTTTGATGACCACTCTCGGTCAACTCAACACCGCGAGTCTTTTCATCAACCACAAAGTCGCCGGGAATTTCGTCTGCTTCAACACCAGCTTCGTCGCCTTCAACATCTTCAGGTTCAATCTGTGCTGTCAGCTTAAGCGTCAGTGCATTAATGGTTTGATAGAGTGCTGAACTATCCTGAGCGGCACCTGAGATCACTAGTGGCGTTCTGGCTTCATCGATAAGGATTGAATCCACCTCATCGATAATAGCAAAGGCCAGACCACGCTGGGACTTATCTTCCAGACGCAGGGCCATATTGTCACGCAGGTAGTCAAAACCAAATTCATTATTGGTGCCATAGGTGATATCGGCCGCGTAGGCGTCCTGTCGACTGCTAGGCTGCAATTCGCCGCCATCGTCTGGGTTGAGACGGAAGGAGTTGGGGCTATCTGGGCCCTGGTAGGACTGAACTACACCGACGGACATACCCAGCGCCTGATACAGCGGCGCCATCCACTGGGCGTCACGTCGCGCCAGATAGTCATTGACGGTAATAACATGGACCCCTGCAGCAGGCAGCGCATTGAGATAAGCCGCCAGAGTGGCAACCAGCGTTTTACCCTCACCGGTGCGCATCTCGGCAATCTTGCCGCTGTGTAAGGTGATACCACCGATCATTTGCACGTCAAAATGACGCATACCCATAACGCGGCTGGCTGTCTCGCGCACCACGGAAAAGGCGTCTGGCAGCACTTGATCCAAGGTTTCACCCTGAGCCAATCGCTCTCTAAGGATCCCTGTTTGCGCCCTAAGATCTGCATCATTTAACGCTTTGAGGCCCTCTTCTAAGGCATTTATTTTAGTGACGATTTTGCGCATGCCGCGCAGTTCACGATCATTACTAGTGCCGAACACTTTTTTTAAGATGTTGCCAAACATTGTGCTTTTCCATAAATATAAACGAAAGAAATAGAGAGCTACCCCACTCCCATGAAGATCGAACAGATTTCAATCGAGGTTTAGCGGCTGGTGCGTTTGATGTAGGAAGCTGGATCGACTGTGCGACCGTTTTTATAGACTTCGAAATGAACATGAGGGCCCGTAGAACGGCCTGAACTACCCATGGTGGCGATAAGTTCGCCTTTTTTAACAATGGCGCCCAATTTGGCTATGTTCTTTTCATTGTGCGCGTAACGGGTAACAAATCCGTCACTGTGGTTGATTTCAACCATTTTGCCGTAACCGCTGCGATCACCCGACCAGGTAACAACACCTGAGGCAACGGCAATAACCTCTGCACCCTGCCTACCGGCGAAATCAACACCGGCATGCCAGCGCTGTTTACCATGGAATGGGTCGGTACGCATGCCGTATTCGGAAGACATCCAACCTTTGACAATAGGGCGGCCAGCGACCATGCGTTCACTTTTAATACGGTTGTCGGCCAGCATAGACTGCAGTACCTGCAGCTGTGACTCGCGGCTATCTAAATTACTGTCAAGTCGCGCAAATAGGGTTGCCAACTCTTCTTGAATATCTATCGCACTCGCAGTCTCTTTAACCAGCTGGGTATCAGGACCACCTAAACCTGGGGCTACGGAAAAATCGAACTCACCGTCTTCAAGGCTAGCTATCTGGGTAAGTTGCTCGCCGAGCGCGTCTAATCGAACCAGTCGAGAGCGCATATGAGCTAATTTGACCGTCATTGCGGAGAGAGAACTAGCCACTTGATCACGGCCAGCATCCACTTCCTCTTGCTGGATAACTAGCTGATGCTGCATCTCACCAATACTGTTCTCAAACAGCAGTTCCCAGCGTCCATCAGCAATCTTAACGCCCAGCAAAGTGCCGGCAGCCACTGGTATCCCCAGAAGTAGCACGGACAATATGCCTTTGGCCCAGCTATTAAGGCTAAGTGTTCTAACCTTTTCTGCTCGACTGCTGATAAGAATGATCTTCACTGCAGGTAAATACCTTATCTCACTCAAAAACTATTAAAAATTTAATTCGGCTGCATGTACGTTATCGGGACATCTTCCGGATTATCAATAAAAGTGACTACTTCCCAAGCATCCGTATCTGCGATTAATGCGCGTAATGACGCATTGTTGAGTCCATGCCCGGATTTGTGCGCATCGAATTCCCCTATCAGGCTATTTCCCAGCAAATAGAGGTCACCAATGGCGTCCAGGATCTTGTGTTTGACGAATTCATCGTCATAACGCAAACCGTCTTCGTTCAAAATTTGGAATTCATCAACAACGATGGCGTTTTCTAAACTGCCGCCCCGCGCTAAACCCTTTGAGCGGAGATATTCAAATTCTCGCATAAAGCCGAAGGTCCTGGCTCTGCTAACTTCTTTAACAAATGAGGTGCTCGAAAAATCGATGCTCGCATTTAGGGCCTGATGTTTGAACACTGGATGATCAAAGTCAATAGCAAAATTGACTTTAAATCCTTCGAAAGGCCTGAATGTAGCGCTTTTATCGTCCTGTTTTACAGTGACGGGGCGCTTAATGCGGATGAATTTCTTAGGTGCATCCTGCTCGAAGATTCCTGCCGATTGCAGTAAAAACACAAATGGGCCAGCGCTGCCATCCATAATAGGGATTTCTGGGGCCGACACATCAATCACAATATTGTCGATTCCCAGACCGGCTAGAGCGGATAGTAAATGTTCAATGGTAGAGACGCGAGCATCACCATTGACAAGGGTTGTAGAGAGGGTAGTGTCGCCAACATTCTCTGCCGTGGCGGCAATTTCGACCACGGGATTCAGGTCGGTACGACGGAATACAATGCCGGTATCAGGCTCGGCGGGATGCAGAGTCAGGTAGACTTTTTCACCGGTGTGTAATCCCACGCCAGTAGCACGTATTACATTTTTTAACGTGCGCTGCCTGATCATGGCTACACCTTAGCTGAGTAAGATGTAAATTCTAACAGACAAGCCCTCTATCACCAAGATTTTATAATCTGAGGCGTGGCAATAGAGGGCCTACTTCCATTGACTAACAGGCATTAACTAACAGGGTAATTAGTCAGCTTGCTTGCGCAAGAATGCTGGTACATCTAAATAATCCATCTCTGGATCAGCATTGATATCCATTTTACGTGCCGTTGAACCATCAGCCGCTGCTGTGCTGCGACGGTTTATTGTCGGCTTATCCAGACGACCGTAGTCGATATCACCACTGGCTGTTCTGCGCGCGGGAGCATTGTCAACAACTACGCCGCGAGGCCCTGTTTTAGCGGCAACACCGCGAAGACCTGTGGCAACCACAGTGACACGCAGCTGATCTTCTAACTCGGGTTCAAACACGCTGCCGACAATGATAGTGGCATCTTCGTCAGCAAAGCTACGAATGGTGTCGCCCACATCTTCAAACTCACCCAGTGTAAGGTCATAACCACTGGTGATATTAACCAGAATACCTTTAGCACCCTGAAGGTTAATGTCTTCCAGTAGAGGACACTTAATTGCGCCTTCGGCAGCAACTTTGGCACGATCTGTACCACTGGCTTCACCTGTACCCATCATGGCCATACCCATCTCTGCCATAACAGTGCGAACATCGGCGAAATCGACGTTGATCAGGCCATCGAGCATTATCAGGTCCGTAATACCCTGAACTGCACCGAAAAGCACATCATTAGCCTGTTTAAAGGCATTGATCACGGTCATTTCTTTGCCCAGTACCTGCATCAACTTTTCATTGGGCACAATAATCAATGAATCGACGCGCTCTTTAAGCGCGGCAATACCCGCATCGGCAATTGCCATACGCTTGCGGCCTTCAAAAGAGAACGGACGCGTCACTACACCGACGGTCAAAATACCCATCTGCTTGGCAACTTCTGCAATCACTGGAGCACCACCAGTGCCAGTGCCGCCGCCCATGCCGGCAGTAATAAATACCATATCTGCGCCTTCGAGCACCTGAGCGATACGCTCTTTGTCTTCAAGGGCGGCCTGACGACCCACTTCTGGGTTGGCACCTGCACCAAGACCTTTGGTCAATGTGCCGCCAAGCTGCAATATGGTGGCGTTTTCTAAGTCATTGAGTGACTGAGCATCGGTGTTGGCACAGATAAAATGCACCCCATCAATATTGCTCGCCATCATATGGCGAACTGCATTACCGCCGCCCCCGCCAACGCCGACTACTTTGATTTCTGCATTCTTTGGAATGCTGTCTACTAATTCGAACATAGGTAACCCCTTATTTGCGCCTCACAATTAAATTTTATAGCCACGTTATGTGACCCTTACAGTCCACCCTGAAAAAACCCTTTAACCTTATCCCAGGTACTTTCCTTGTTTGCCTTGCCGGTATCGCCAAGACCTTCCCTGCGTTGCTCCTGAACACCGAAGTGCAACAGACCAACTCCTGTCGAATAAATTGGATTGTTAACAATATCCGACAGGCCTTTTACATTGACTGGTGTACCGATGCGTACTGGCATATGGAAGATTTCTTCCGCCAGCTCGGTCACACCTTCCATTTTTGATGTACCACCGGTCAGTACCACTCCAGCAGCAATCAATTCTTCGAAACCACTGCGGCGAAGTTCTGCCTGAACCAGGGTAAATAGCTCGTCGTAACGCGGCTCAACCACTTCGGCCAACAACTGACGGGACATATCTCGCGGTTCGCGATCGCCAACACTAGGCACCTTGACCGTCTCTTCCGGGCGGGCCAGTTTCGCCAGTGCGCAGGCGTATTTAATCTTCAGCTCTTCGGCGTGCGGCGTGGGTGTGCGCAGCGCCATAGCGATATCGTTGGTCACCTGATCACCGGCGATAGGAATCACACCAGTGTGGCGAATGGCGCCCTCGGTAAAGATGGCAATATCTGTGGTGCCACCACCTAGATCGACCAGAGCGACACCGAGCTGTTTTTCATCTTCGGTAAGTACCGCATAGCTCGATGCCAACTGCTCTAAAACAATATTATCTACATCCAGACCACAGCGGCGGATGGACTTTTTAATATTCTGTGCGGCATTAGCAGCGCAGGTGACAAGGTGAACCTTGGCTTCAAGACGCACCCCAGACATACCAACAGGCTCATGAACCCCTTCTTGATCGTCAATAATGTATTCCTGTGGCAGCACATGAAGAATTTCCTGATCTGCGGGAATAGCCACGGCGCGGGCTGCATCAATGACTCGTTCAACATCCAGCGGCTGTACTTCGCGGTCGCGGATAGCAACAATACCGTGGGAGTTAAGGCTGCGAATATGGCTGCCAGCAATGCCTGCATAAACGGAGTGAATTGAACAGCCGGCCATTAGTTCAGCCTCTTCAACGGCACGCTGAATCGAGGTCACAGTGGCTTCGATATTGACCACCACACCTTTCTTAAGACCGGAGGATTCATGCATCCCGGTACCGACTATTTCCAGATCACCATTGACGCCTACTGCACCGACAATTGCCACCACCTTTGAGGTGCCAATATCCAGCGCGACGATCATGTTCTCTTCATTTGTATTAGCCATAATTTTTCCTCAGCAGCCCCTGCTTATCCCTGCACAGATTGAGCTGTATTTGCCTCACTGTCGTGCTGCGCGCCAATCAATACACCGTCTTTCCAAGCCACGGCTAATCCATTGGGGTAACGCAGATCTATAGTTTTAATACTGTTTAATTGTTGATTCAGTCCGGATTTCCACACCAGAGCAAACCGCCTGATTTTTTCTGCAATCTGGTCGCGACCTAGCACCAAACGCATACCGGATGCGGTATCTACACGCCAGGCACCGAGGCTGTCACGCTGCAACTCAACCAGCTTTATGCCAGTGGGAATCAGCAGCTCCGCCATCGACTGATACTCCTGCATCATCTCTCGCGAGGTACCGTATTTGGCGCGTAGCACTGGCAGTGCATCCAACTTACTGTTGTCTGCAATCACGAGCTCTTCGCCGAGTCGGTTGAGAAACCCCTCTTTTCCCCAGCGCGCTATGGGCACTTCTTCTAACACCTCCACTTTTAGAGTGGATGGCCACTGGCGTCTAATGCTCACCTGATCAACCCAGGGATGAGCCTCGAGCACCTGACTTAAATTACTCAGATTGACACTTAAAAAGCCGCCATCGATCTGATTGTTGACCAATCCAGTCAACTCTTGCTGCTGCAGATAATTAAAATCGCCACCGATCATTATCTGTGTCAGCGGCTTATCGACCTGCTGGTAGATCAAACTGCCACCATAGATCACTACGGCAAACAACAACGCCATCAATAGCCGCGAAATATTCTCCAGCCAGTTAGTACCAGCATTCTCGGCAGCGTTATTCATGCTATTCCGTTTGCGATTGGCACCGCGACGATTCTGTGTGGCCATTAGAGGGACTCCTCTAATATCGCCAGCACCAGCTGCTCAAAATTCAGACCTGCAGCCTTGGCCGCCATGGGCACTAGGCTATGACTGGTCATACCGGGAGAGGTGTTAACTTCCAAAAGCTGAAATTGCTCCTTGCTATCCATCATCAGATCGACCCGTCCCCAGCCGCTGCAACCCACTGTATTAAATGCATCCATGGACAGCTTGCGTATTTCATGCTCACGCTCAGAGGAGAGATCACTGGGGCATTGATACTGGGTGTCATCAGAAAAATACTTAGCCTGATAGTCGTAAAAAACCTCGTTTGTGCGGATGCGAATGGACGGCAGGGCCTGATCACCCAAAATAGTAACGGTGTATTCCGCGCCCTCTAGGAGAGGTTCGGCAATCACGGTCATATCAAACTCAGCCGCATACTGCCAAGCCTGCTGGAGCTGTTTGGGGGTTTCAGCGCGACTCATGCCTATACTCGAACCTTCACAAGCCGGCTTGACCATAGCTTTACCACCCAGCGACTGCATAATGCCAGCCCAGTCAGACTGCTGATCAAGTACGGCAAAATCAGTAGTGGCCAGCCCAATGCCCTGCCACATTTGCTTGCAGCGCAATTTGTCCATTGCCAGAGCCGACGCCAACACGCCGCTGCCGGTATAGGGCAGACCTAAATATCCCAGTGCACCCTGCAAGGTACCGTCTTCACCACCTGGGCCGTGCAAGGCAATAAATACTCGGTCGAGGTTGTAGCTGGGCAATGTCTGTAACAGGTCATCTTGCGCATCAATAGCAACCACATCGACACCCAGATCTTGTAGCGCTTTGTGCACCGCGGTGCCACTCATAAGTGACACTTCGCGCTCGGAGGAAGTACCACCATAGAGCAGACCGACGCGGCCAAATTTACTCATCGTAGAGGCACTCATTGTTTTATCTCCGACTGGCGCTGGAGCTTGCTCTCAGCCAGTATGGCGACCAGTTTGCTGACACTGCCAGCCCCCTGAGTCATAACCAAATCGTCGCCGCGCACTAGCTCACCGAGCAACTGTGGAACCTCTTCAATGGACTCCACATAAATTGGATCAATACCGCCGCGCTGCCGAATGCTGCCGCAAATATTTTTGCTGCCTGCACCGGGGATTGCCTCTTCACCTGCCGTATACACATCCAGTACCAGCAGCACATCGACCTCGGACAGCACCTGCACAAAATCTTCGTAGAGATCCCGGGTTCTGGTGTATCTATGAGGCTGGAAAACCATAACCAGTCGCTTCTCAGGCCAGCCATCGCGAACCGCCTGAATAGTCGCCTTAACTTCCGTGGGGTGATGGCCATAGTCATCGACCAGCATAGCGTTACCGCCCTCTACAGGGTAATCGCCAATTACTTCAAAGCGCCGGCCCACGCCACGAAACTTAAACAGACCATCAATAATGGCTTGATCAGAAATCCCTTCGTCACTGGCCACAGCAATCGCTGCCGCTGCATTCAAAGCATTGTGTCGACCGGGGATATTTAAGCTAATATTTAGTGAAGACAGACCATCTGGGCGATCGATCACAAAGTGACATTGACGCCTTTCGGCGCGTAGATCACTGATACGGTAGGCCGCATCATCGCTAAAACCATAGGTCAGCAATGGCCGCGCCACATCAACCAGCAGACTGCGAATAACCTCGTCGTCGATGCACATCACCGCCAGCCCGTAAAAGGGAAGATTATGTAAAAACTCAATGTAGGTTTTTTTCATAATGTCAAAGTCAAAACCATAGGTTTCCATATGGTCTGCTTCAATATTGGTCACCACCGATACCATCGGCTGCAAATGAAGGAACGAGGCATCACTCTCATCGGCTTCAGCAACCAGATAGCGGCTACCACCTAACTTTGCATTGGTGCCAACACTATTGACGCGACCGCCAACGACGAAGGTCGGATCGCGGCCAGCTTCGGCCAATATTGCGGTAATTAAACTGGTGGTTGTGGTCTTGCCATGGGTACCGGCTATGGCAATACCATGGCGGTAGCGCATCAGCTCGGCGAGCATTTCAGCTCGACGCACCACTGGAATACCGCGCTCTCGTGCGCTGGTAATCTCTGGGTTTTCGACAGTGACCGCAGAGGACTTAACAACCACATCTGCCCCATCGATATTGGTCTCACTGTGGCCAATAAATACTATGGCGCCTGCATTGGTAAGACGTTTAACACTGGCATTGGCGCTTATATCAGAACCAGAAATTTCATAGCCCTGATTTAACAGCACCTCAGCAATACCGCACATACCGCTACCACCAATGCCAACAAAGTGAATACGGCGAATACGTCGCATCTCTGGCGGCTCGAAGTTAACACTATTAACCATTGGCCACCTCCAAACAGACTTTAGCAACTGCTTGAGCCGCATCATTCTTGGCTAATTCACGGGCGCACATGGCCATATTGAGCCGCTGTTCAGGTTGGTTACAAATACTATGTATCTCGTTGGCCAGTATTTCTGGCGTAAGCTGAGACTGCTGCAACATCTTGGCCGCACCCTGATCAACCAAGAGTTGGCCATTGGAGGTTTGGTGATCATCGATAGCAAAGGGAAATGGAATTAATAAGGAGCCCAGGCCTGCCGAGGTTAGCTCAGCAACCGTTAGCGCGCCTGCGCGACAGATTACAAAGTCGGCCCAGCCGTAGGCATCTTCCATGGCATCGATAAAGGCGACCACATTAATCTTGCCATTTTTCACATTGAGCCCAAGCTTTTGGTAATCATCAATTGTGGCTTGCAAATGGGCCTTGCCAGTCTGGTGAATCACCTCGGGGCGCACGCTGCTATCTATCCGAGCCAACGCCTTTGGCAGTATGCTGTTGATGGCCAATGCGCCGCGACTGCCGCCTAAAATAAGTAGTTTGGTGGCACCTTTGCGCTCGGCAAGACGTTTTTGCGGTGGCGCTAAATTAGCAATTGCCGGACGTACTGGATTACCGCACCATTCGCCACCTTTCAATGTATCTGGGAAGCCCTGCATAACGCGGGTGGCGATACGAGCAGACAGTCGATTAGTGGTACCAGCGACAGAGTTTTGCTCGTGAATAACCACCGGAATACCTTTAAGTCTGGCCGCAACTGCGCCTGGACCTGAGGCAAAACCCCCCATACCCAAAACCACCTGAGGCTTAAATTCCGCTAATACGGACAGTGCCTGACGAATAGAACGCCACAATAATATGGGCGCTTTCAAAAGTGCACCCACACCGCGACCACGGATACCTTCGATATCCATATAATTAATGCCGATACCCTGGCTTGGTACTAGTTCGGACTCAATTCCGCGGCGCGTGCCCAACCAGGAAATTCTGGCATCTGCAGTGCGCAGATGCTCGGCAACAGCCAGTGCCGGAAATACATGTCCTCCAGTACCCCCAGCCATAATCATCACACGCAGGTTATCGCTCATAGCGAGACCTCCGCACTGGTGGACTGTCCGTGTGTAGCTCGTGACTGATCCGCAATATCATGCCTACCATGGCGCAGCACACCATTAAACTGCTGCCACCATAGCTAACAAAGGGCAGGGTCAGCCCTTTGGTGGGCAGAAATCCGGCATTAACGCCAAGATTAATAAAGGTCTGACCGCTAATCAGCAAGCCAAAACCAAGTAGGATAAAGGCGCCATACCAGTACTTTTTGCCAATCGCTATTTTGGCCAGTTGCAGAATTCTTAGCACCATCAGTACGTAGAGACCGAGCAGCGCTACAACACCCATAAAGCCAAACTCTTCAGCATAAATAGCAAAGACAAAGTCAGTGTGAGCTTCCGGGAGATACATCATTTTCTGTACCGACTGGCCTAGACCTACGCCAAGCCATTCACCGCGACCAAAGGCGATCAGTGATTGAGTGAGCTGATAACCAGCATTAAATTGATCCGACCAGGGATCCAGGTAGGTTGTGAGTCGTGCCACCCGATAGGGCGCCGCTTCGGCCATCCAGTACAACAGAGCACCGGCGACTAATACCACCAGCATATACTGACGTAGGTTAGTGCCGCCCAAAAATAGCATCGCCATAAAGGTAGCGGCCAAAACCACCACAGAGCCAAAGTCGGGCTCCAAAATAAGCAGTATCGAGAGCAGTGCAATAACAGCCAATAACTTGGCAAACTCTTGCCAATTATCGGCTAGAGTATCGCGGTGCTGCTGTAAGTGGGCAGCCAGAAAAACCACCGTAGCGACTTTTACCAGTTCCGATACCTGCAGGGTAAAACCGCCGACATTCAACCAGCGTCGCGCGCCGTTAACTTCGCGGCCTATGCCCGGCACTAACACCAAAACTAATAACAGCACTGACAGTAGAATCCACAGACGGCCATACTGGGCCCAAATTGCCGGTGGAACAAAAAAGCCTACACAGAGTGCGCCAGCCCCAACCACCATATAGGCAAGATGACGAGCGACAAAATAAAACTCATTATTGTAGCGATAATCGGCAAAGCTAAATGAGGCTGAAGCGATCATAATCAGGCCGATAGAAATAAGTGCTAACACTGGCAGTAGCAGTGGCATATCGACATACCATTGCCTGCGCTTAACCGGCAAATATTGTAGTGGCAGACTAATATTCATTGCTGCCTCCCAACCTGTGTACAGCTTTTTGAAAACTGCGACCACGCTCTTCAAAGCCACCAAACATATCGAAGCTGGCGCAGGCAGGTGATAGCAAAACGATATCCCCTGCCGCAGCCAGCTGATGGGCCTGCTCTACTGCGGCGTCAAGCGACTCAACCGTGCGCGTATCTACCACGGTGTTTAATGTTTCGGCAATCTGCGCAGCATCTTGGCCAAATAAAATACTGTGCTTTACAAAGTCGCTGGCCGCGGCTTGCAGCTCCGAGAAATCCTGCCCCTTGCTCTGACCACCGGCAATTAAAATCAGATTTCTTCGGCCGGCCTCACCAAAGCCTCTAATCGCTGCAAGTGTCGCACCTACATTAGTTCCTTTGGAATCGTCGATATATAGCGCACCATTTATCTCGGCAATATTTTCACAGCGATGTGGCAGGCCTTTGTAGGTTTTTAATGTATCCAGCATGACCTGCATGGGCAGCTCAACCGTATGCCCCAGCGCCAATGCCGCCAGCGCATTAGCTAAGTTATGGGTACCTTTTATGGCGACATCTTTAACCGCCATTAAACGTTTAGCGCCCATTGCCAAATAGCCATTAACTGGACCCTGCAATAGGCCAAAATCCCCTAGGTCGGGCTGGTTGAGACCAAAACTGATCATTGCGGTTTTGCTCGGCAATAGAGGTCGGGTCAATGGGTCTTCGCGATTGATAACAACCTTGCCAGCACCACGGAAAATACGGTGTTTTGCTGCATGGTAATGCTGTAAACCGGCATAGCGGTCCATATGGTCAGGACTGATATTGAGTAATGTGGTTATCGCACCACGCGCGTCATTGAGCAGCTCCAACTGGAAGCTGGAAAGCTCAAGTACATATAGCTGGTGCTTATCATCAAGCAGATCTAGCATCGGCGTACCCAGATTACCGCCAATACCTACACTGAGCTCACTGGCTGTGGCCATCTCGCCCAGCAGAGTCGTCACTGTGCTCTTGCCATTGGAACCAGTAATGGCAATCACCGGCGCTTTGGCATGTTCAAGGAACAACTCAATATCGCCAATCAAGGTAACACCAGCCTCACGAGCCGCAATGAGTGCTGGCTCTTGAAGAGAGATGCCGGGACTCACAATAACCTGATCTAGATTGGTAAATAGTTGCTCATCAAAAGCACCCAGTACCAGCGGAGTATCTGGATACTTTTGTATAACTTCTTGCAGGCGCGGCGGCGCGGCGCGGCTGTCAGCAAATACAAATGACTTACCAATCGACGATAAAAAGCGCGCGACAGACAGTCCCGTGGCACCCATGCCAAGGATCGCTGTGTTGCGGTTAGTCGCGATTACATCTGTCATTGCTGCTTCCATATTATTTAACGCAGTTTCAGTGTTGCCAGGCCAATCAAGACCAGTACAACGGTGATGATCCAGAAGCGCACAATCACGCGCGGCTCTGGCCAGCCTTTTAATTCGTAATGGTGATGCAGTGGCGCCATGCGAAAGATGCGTTTGCCAGTCAACTTAAATGAGGCGACCTGCAAAATGACTGATAGCGTCTCGATAACAAACACACCGCCCATAATAAATAGGACTATTTCCTGGCGCACAATTACGGCGACCACGCCCAGTGCTGCACCCAGAGCCAGGGCACCTACATCCCCCATAAAGACCATGGCGGGATAGGTGTTGAACCATAAAAAGCCCAGGCCAGCACCGCACAGGGCAGCGGTGAAAATCAGCAATTCGCCCGCGCCGCTGATATAGGGAATATTCAAATAGGTGGCAAACTGAATATTGCCGGTGAGATAAGCAAATATGCCAAGCGCACCGCTGACGAGCACGGTGGGCAAAATGGCTAGACCATCGAGGCCATCGGTAAGATTGACTGCATTGCTAGTGCCAACAATAACCAAGTAGGTAAAAAGGATATAAAACGGCCCCATATAAAGTGCAAAATCTTTAAAGAAGGGAAGTATCAGCTCTATTTCCGCTGGGCTCTGCGCCGTGCCATAAAGCACAGCGGCAGCGGCGAAACCAAATACTGATTGCCACAGGTACTTCCATCGCGCTGGCAGTCCACGTGGGTTCTTCTCAACCACTTTGCGATAGTCATCGACCCAGCCGACAAGACCAAATGCGAATGTGGTCCCTAAAACGATCCATACATAGCGGTTATCCAGGTCACCCCAGAGTAAAGTACTGATAAAAATAGACAGCAGTATCAGTGCACCGCCCATCGTTGGCGTACCTGCCTTACTGAGATGGCTCTGAGGCCCATCACTGCGGATGGCTTGCCCCATCTGCAGGCGGTTAAGCTGGCGAATAACCACTGGACCAGCAACCCAGGAGATAACCAGAGCGGTTATTACCGCGAGAATGCCGCGCAGTGTCAGATATTGAAAGACCGCAAACGGGCTATAAAACTGACTTAGATAATCTGCTAGCCATACCAACATTAGGCATTTCCTCTGGTGAGTAACATATCAACGGTATTTTCCATTTCGGCGCTGCGCGACCCTTTTACTAAAAAAGTCACTGGCGCGGACTGCAGCTCTTGGGCCAGGGCCCCAGCCAATAGATCACGATCTTCAAAATGAGTACCGCCAAATGCCTGACTGGCATTGGCGCTTAAATCACCTAAGCTATAGAACGCATCTATGCCGGCCTGTTGGGCATAGTCACCCACCTGATAGTGAAGGCTGACTGCGTCATCACCCAATTCACCCATATCACCCATAACCAGCACACGGCGGCCGGGGTACTTGGCCAGCACGTCAATAGCAACCTCAAAAGAGCTGGGGCTGGCGTTGTAACTATCATCAATCACTACTACGCCATCAGGTGCCGTTTTGATTTCCAAACGTCCGGCAACGGCGTTAACCGATGCCAAACCTGCGGCAATCTGCTGCCCATTGGCACCCGCCGCTATGGCGCAGGCCGCTGCGGCAAGCGCGTTATTAACCTGATGTGCCCCGGGAACAGATAGTTCAATCTGCTGCTTATAGGCAGGCTGATCAGCCATAGCCGCAACACAGAGTACAAACTGGTAACAGCCATTGCTAAGTAGCTGAATAGCGCTTGCAGACAGATCTGCATCTCTATTTTGAACTGAGTAGGTTATGAGACTTTTATCAGCAATCAATGCTCGCCACTGTTCACACCAAGACTGATCGAGATTGAGTATTGCGGTACCAGAAGCCTGTAGGCCGCTGTATATCTCACCTTTGGCAGAGGCGATACCCTCAACGCTACCAAAACCCTCAATATGAGAATTTTGTACATTATTGATCAGGGCAATATCTGGTTTAGCAATATCACAGAGGTAAGCAATTTCTCCACCGGCACTGGCGCCCATTTCAATTACCGCCAGATCGGCCTCACTGTCCATGGACAGTAGGGTCAGCGGCACACCTATATGGTTATTGAGGTTGCCCGCAGTGGCATGAACCGAGCCACAGTGACGCAAAATAGCAGCGATCGCTTCTTTGACTGAGGTTTTACCCGTGCTGCCGGTAACCGCAATCAGCGCGCCAGCAAAATTATCGCGGCGTAATTTAGCCAGGTCGCCAAGGGCCTGAGTTGTATCTGCTACGACCCACTGCGGCAGCGGCAAGGTCTTATCAGGCTCTGAGACCACCAGGCCTGAGGCTTTTTTTGCCACATCTTTTAAAAATAGATGGGCATCAAAACGCTCTCCTGTGAGGGCCACAAATAGGTCACCTTCACTAATTGCGCGACTATCAATAGTCACATTGTCGAAATGGCAATCTGGATTGATCAGGGTGCCGCCAAAACGCACGGCGGCATCGGTGAGGCGCAGCTGAGGCATCATGCTAGGCTCCCCTTTATCGCCAGCGCTTCTCGTGCACGCAGCGCTAATCTTGCTTCCCCCTGATCACTAAAGGGCAGACGCTGCGCACCTAAAATCTGGTAATCCTCGTGGCCCTTCCCTGCTATTAACACCACATCATTTTTATCCGCTCTAAGAATTGCCTGACGAATAGCCGCACGCCGGTCTGGCTCGACGACTACCTCACGACTGGTACCCTGAATAATATGGTCAATAATCTGCTGCGGATCTTCGCTGCGTGGATTGTCGCTGGTAATAATCACCTGATCAGCGCAGGTCTGAGCAATAGACCCCATCTCGGCTCGTTTGCCAATATCGCGATCGCCACCACAGCCAAATACCGCCCACAATTCACCCTGACAGTGAACACGCAGTGCCTGCAGTGCTTTTTCCAGTGCATCCGGGGTATGGGCATAATCAACAACTACTGAAGGAGCGGCATTAGCATCCACCAACTCCATGCGGCCAGGCACGGCGCGTAAATCTGGCACCACCTGCAAAATATCGGCCAGCGCAAAACCCTGAGCAATAGCCGCACCAATAACAGCTAGCAAATTGGCAAGATTAAACTTACCAAGCAGCGGCGATCTCAGCTCACCATCGCCCCAAGAGGTATGGATGACAGCCCTCAGGCCCTCTGGAGAGAGGCCAATGGTACGGCAGTCAATATCAGCAGTGCGGCCAGTATCCTGACCCTCCATACTGTAGGTAATGGCACGAATCTGCGGATCCAGATTTTCTAAAATCATGCGACCAACACTGTCATCAATATTGATAACGGCGTTTTTTAGGCCGGTCATGGCAAATAAGCGTGATTTAGCCGCGGCGTAGCTGGTCAGATCTCCATGGTAGTCAAGATGATCTCGACTGAGGTTGGTAAAGACCGCGGTGTCGATATGCAGGCCAGCCACTCTACGCTGCACCAGACTGTGCGAGGAGACCTCCAGTGCGGCAGTGCGCGCACCTCTGCTTTCAAGTTCGGCGAGAATGCGCTGCATTGCCACCGCATCAGGTGTAGTCAGCCCAGTTTCGCCCAGCGCAGGAATATCAGAACCAGCCTGAGACCCTGCCATACCGAAACCCAGGGTCCCAATAAATGCAGCGGGACTGCTGCTTAACTTTTCTACCAACTCTGCATAGAGACGTGAGCAGGTAGTTTTACCATTGGTGCCGGTTATTGCCGTCAGGGCCATTTGGCGCGAGGGATGGCCATAAAAAACACCGGCAATATCTGATACATATTCAGAGAGATTTTTGATACCAACAACAGGCACGGTGCCATTAACTGAGCTGTCTATGGTCTGGCCTTTTTCAGCCAGTATGGCCACCGCGCCGCGCTCGACCGCCTGCGGGATAAAGGCACTACCATCAGCCTCAGTTCCTTTAATAGCGATAAACAGATCACCGGCCTCAACCTGTCGACTATCCAGCGCAATACCTGTGATATCCACGACCGGACAATTAGCCGCCTCAACAAAGTTTGCAATCAACGTCGACAGGGTGATGGTGCACTGTTGCGATAGACTCATCATGAGTCTCCTCGCTTTTTGGGTGCTCGCAGTAAACTGGCTACTGTGCGGTTGGTATCGAGCTGGTCCGGAGTGACCTGCAGCAGGCGCAAAGCATTACCTGTGACCTCTGAAAATACTGGCGCAGCCACTAGGCCACCAAAATAATCACCGTCCCGGGGCTCGTCAATCACCACAATAGTAACTAGGCGCGGATTCTCAATAGGAGACAGTCCCGCAAAGGCCGACATGTAACGATTTTCATCATAGCCACCGCCAACCTTAACCTTATGTAAGGTGCCGGTTTTTCCGCCCACAGAGTAACCATCAATCATAGCTCTCTTGCCCGTACCCTTATCACTACTGGCTGCCTGCAGCATATTGCGAACCGTCTTAACCATATCCGTATCTATGACCTTGACGCCTTCGGGTTGCTCGTCAATAGCGACTAGAGAGACCTCTTTGCGATAGCCATTATTAGCCAATACCGCATAGGCTCGAGCCAACTGTATTGAGGACACACTCAACCCATAACCAAAGGCAAATGTGGCCTGAGTGACTGGATCCCAGTTGCGATGACCGGGCAGATTACCCAGCGTCTCACCGGGAAATCCGCTGCCTACAGGCTCACCAAAGCCCATGCGCTCAAATACTTGACGGGTAGAATCTGGGTTTAAGGCCAGCGCTAATTTGGTTGTGCCCACCTGACTAGATTTTTGAAGAACGCCAGCCAAATCCAAAACACCATAATTGGATGGATCAACAAATGTTTTGTACGACACCTTTAGATAACCTGGGTTGGTATCAACCAATGTATCTGTCTGAAACTTACCACTCTCAAGCGCTGCCAATATAGTAAAAGGCTTAACGGTGGAGCCCGGCTCCATCATGTCAGTGATGGCGCGATTGCGAACTGCCCCAGCCTGCAAGTTGGAGCGGTCATTGGGATTAAATGATGGCTGATTAGCCATGGCCAGCACTTCGCCTGTGTCCACATCTAAAACCACGATCGAACCCGACTTGGCCTGATGCTTTTGCACTGAGGCTTTGAGTGCGCGATACGCTGCATACTGCACGCGCAGATCAATGCTTAGACGCAGTGAATCGCCAGCATGCGCAGGCTTAACCAGCGCGATATCTTTAATCACTCGGCCAGCCAGATCTTTAACCACCTTTTTGGCCCCAGGCTCGCCCGTCAACCAGGCATTGTAGGCCAGCTCCATGCCCTCCTGACCATCGTCATTAATATCAGTAAAGCCGACTAACTGTGCCGTTACCTCACCAGCCGGATAGAAGCGCTTGTACTCTTGACGCCCACTGACACCAGGAATTTGCAGGCTAATAATGGCTTCTGCCTCTGCTGCTGGCAGCTGACGCGCCAGATGCATAAACGATTTATTGCGGTAGCGCTTAAGGCGGGCTTTAAGCTGAGCCTCTGAAATATTAAGTGCCTGGGCCAGCTGCACAATCTGCTGTGGCTTGGCAAACTGCTTGATATGCTGGGGGTTGGCAATCAATGTGGTGACTGGCGTACTAACCGCCAAGGGCTCGCCATTTCTATCAGTGATCAACCCGCGATAGGCTGGGATGGCCTCCTGGCGGATGGCCCGAGCATCGCCCTGGGTTTGCAGGAAATCTACACCATGCTCTTCCTGTCTCTTATACACATCTCCGAGCCCACGAGACCAGAGA
>CAJXVK010000014.1 GCA_913060735.1 uncultured Cellvibrionales bacterium | reverse complement strand
CAGCCACAACCTGCGCAATGGTGTCGTATTCTACTTGGCCAACAAAGCGACAGGCGCGGGTGCGGCCATGCACGGCCAACGCGGCTACGCCCGCTTCCTCAGCAATTTTGCCAATGGTTACGGCGTTACGATTTTGCCGATCCCAGCCTGTGCGAATCTTTAGGGTAACCGGTACGCCAACGGCTTTAACCACGGCTTTTAGGATGTCATTAACCAGGGAGGGATCTTGCAGAAGTGCCGAGCCAGCGGCACGTTTACACACTTTCTTGGCCGGGCAGCCCATATTGATATCAATAATCTGGGCCCCTTGATTGACATTGAACTGTGCAGCCTCAGCCATCATCTGTGGATCGTACCCGGCAATCTGCACAGACCTTGGTGCTGGTTCATCGCCAAATTGAATTCGCAAACGGGATTTTCTGGTGGACCAGGTGCTGGGGTCTGCCGCCACCATTTCAGAGACCACAAGTCCGGCGCCCATCTCTCGACAGAGTTGTCGGAATGGCAGATCAGTCACGCCAGCCATAGGGGCTAGAATGGTTTTATGCTCGATCTGATATTGGCCAATAGTAAACAAAAGATGCTCGAATTTAAGGCTGCGGAAAAAGGGCAGTCATAATAACCTCTGGCTAACTGATTAAAAAGTGATCAATCAAAAAAAGCCTAAATTTTTACCCTGAGACTAGTCGGTAAGTTCTATGGCATAGCTTTTGGCGTTATCGCCAGGATCAATGACTTCTAAATGGATCTGAATGCTCTTGTTGCGCGGCATGATAGTGGCGTTGGCCAAGCGATATTCGAAACCCGCGTGATTATTGAGCAGTAAATGAATGCTCAGGGCACCATAGTGTTCGGGGTGGCCCTGAACAATAAACTGTAAAATCTCAATATCGTCAAGATTGCGATATTCACCAATAGAGCAGTCTGTATAGGAACAGAACTTTTGCACTATGCGCCGGTATTCAGGGTTCAGGCTAAGACTGGCGCTATTAAAATGGAATGCCTGAGCAGCTAGCAACAGCGTGCCAAGGATCAATATCACAGCAGCCGACAAAAATGAGACGGCCTTAGTTTTGCCCAGTGGCTCGCTATAAGGACTTATCAATTCATCATGTAAAAGTGTGGCCTGAGATTTTTCACTTAACTTTGGTGGGTTGCCACCTATGGTTAGTGATTCTAGCTCGTCGCCAATTTGCTGGTCTAAAGCTCGGTTTAATTCGCCCTCTATTTCATATTCGGCATCTTCGGGAAGATCGCTAAAGCCATCTAAAACATAGGGCATATATTCTATATTGGCCATATCTGGGTCCGGCTGTTGTAGAAAATCATCCGCTTTAAAGACCATTAGGCAGGTGCCGCAACGCACTAAGCCGCCAGCGGCCGAGAGTTGGCTTGGCAAGGCGCGAAAGGCTATTTTGCAGTCTGGACAGCGGGTAATAATGTCGGACATTTGATTACGCTAATAGATTGTTCAGCTTCAGTTTAGCAGGATTAACCACATCTTAGTGCTAGCGGACTTTGTACCCGCTAAGTTGTGTCCAGTCGGACTCGATTGTCGGCGCCGAGAAATCAAAGTGCTGAAGATAGGGCGCACAGACATCATCGATCTGACTCTGTAGCAGGCCTGATAAGCAGAGTGTGCCGCCAGTGGCTGTAAGATTGCTAATACCTGGGGCTAGCTGTATCAGTGGCGCAGCAAGAATATTAGCCAACATAACGTCGGCTGATAAACCACTGGGAATTTCGTCCGGCAAGTAAGTTATTAGCTTCTCGTCGGCAATATTATTACGCTGCGCATTGTCGCGGCTGGCTAGCAGAGCCTGAGGATCATTATCTATGGCTATCACTTGTTCTGCGCCGAGTAATAGTGCGGCAATACCTAAAATGCCAGAGCCGCAGCCATAATCGATAATAGTTTTGCCGACCAGATCTTGTTGGTCGAGCCAGCGCAAACAAAGGTGTGTTGTGGGGTGACTGCCAGTACCAAAAGCCAGGCCTGGGTCGAGGCTAAGATTGATACCGTCAGGTTCTGGTGGGTCAATCCAGCTCGGACAAATCCAAAGGCGATCGCCACACTTAACAGGTTGAAAATATTTCTTCCACTCCTGCGACCAGTCTTTGTCTTCGAGTAATTCCCAACGCACGGCTGGTTGCGGCTGAATAGCGGTACAGAGTTGTGCAGCGATTTGGTCAGTGTCACTGTCGGCCGAAAATAGCGCTTTGACAACGCAGTTATCCCACAGAGGGCGCTCGCCTACGCCTGGGGCAAAAATTGGCTGGTCTGCCGCATCTTCTAATGTCACTGAAACGGCACCAGATTCAATAAGGGCATCTTCAACGATTGCACTGCCCTCGCGGGAAGCGTCAATTAGTAACTGTAGCCATTGCATAAAAGCACTCTGCCGAGCCGAGCTTTCAAGTTAGAAAGCTATAGCCCGAGCTTTTTCTCAAGATAATGAATGTTCACGCCACCTTTTTTAAAGGCTTCATCTCTAACCAAATCAGCATGCAGATCAATATTGGTCTTGATGCCGTCAATCACCATCTCGTCGAGGGCATTGCGCATTCTCGACAGCGCGGAATCTCTGTCGCGCCCATAGGTAATAATCTTGCCGATCAGAGAGTCGTAGTTAGGCGGTACGCGATAGCCATTGTAAATATGTGAGTCTACACGCACTCCATTACCGCCAGGCGCATGGTAGGCATTGATCGTGCCTGGCTGAGGCATAAATGTCACAGGATCTTCAGCATTGATTCGACACTCAAAAGAATGGCCGCGAAAAATAATTTGTTCCTGTTTAAAGCTCAGCTCGTGACCACTGGCGATCAGTAGCTGTTCCTTAACAATATCTACGCCAGTAATCATCTCTGATACTGGATGCTCTACCTGAACTCGCGTGTTCATCTCAATAAAGTAGAAGTTGCCGTCTTCGTAGAGGAACTCAAAGGTGCCGGCGCCGCGATAGTTAATTTGAATACAGGCATTTACACAGCTTTCAAATACGGCCTGTCGCGCTTCTTCTGGAATACCTGGTGCAGGAGCTTCCTCGATAACTTTCTGGTGGCGACGTTGCAATGAGCAGTCACGGTCTCCCAAATGGATAGCGTGACCCTGACCATCAGATAATACCTGCACTTCCACATGGCGTGGGTTCTGCAGGAATTTTTCCATATACACGGTGCCATCACCAAAGGCTGCAGCAGCCTCAGTTTTAGTAATGGCGACAGAGTTGATTAAGCTTTGCTCATTTTCAACAACCCGCATTCCACGTCCACCACCACCGGCAGCAGCCTTGATGATTACCGGGTACCCTATTTTAAGTGCAGTGGCTTTGAGTTCCTTAGGATCAGTGGATAGTGGGCCATCGGAACCCGGCACTGTAGGTACTCCAGCTGCCTTCATCGCCTTAATGGCGGCAACCTTATCACCCATTACACGAATAACATCTGCTGTTGGGCCAATAAAGACAAACCCGCTGTTTTCTACCTGTTCGGCGAAGTCAGCATTCTCAGCCAAAAATCCATAACCGGGATGCACGCCTTGTGCGCCGGTAATTTCCATGGCGCTGATAAGCGCTGGAACGTTTAGGTAGCTCTGCGGCGATGGATTGGGACCAATACATACAGCTTCGTCGGCAAGTTTTACATGCTTGAGGTCGGCGTCAATTTTAGAGTGGACGGCAACCGTCTTGATATCCAGCTCTTTACAGGCGCGAAGTATTCGCAAGGCAATTTCGCCGCGATTGGCGATCAGCACTTTGTCGAGCATAATTTAGCTCCTAGATTATGGTGAACATAGGCTGGTCAAATTCCACGGGCTCGCCGTCTTCAACCAAAATAGCACCAATGGTGCCAGCCTTGTCGGCTTCAATCTGATTCATCATTTTCATTGCTTCGATAATGCACAGCACATCACCCTGAGCAACCGTTTGGCCAACTGTCACAAAGGTGGGTGAGCCAGGAGCAGGAGAACCATAGAAGCTGCCTACCATGGGTGAGCGCACCACGTGACCTTCCAGTGCATCAGGGGCTGATCCCGTCGCTGGCGCTGCCGTTGGTGCTGCTGCGGCTACAGGTGCTGCCGCTATGGGTGCTGGAGCTACCGGTGCAGGTGCTGCATAAGTAACTGCGGGCATGCCGCGGCTAATGCGCACGGACTCCTCACCTTCAGTGATTTCCAGCTCATTAATGTTGGATTCTTCAAGTAGCTCAATGAGCTTCTTAACTTTGCGAATGTCCATTTTAGTCTCTCAGTAGGTCAATTAGTGGTCGAGCTTGTCCAGTACAGCCTGGAGAGCAAGTTCGTAGCTTTTAGCGCCAAAGCCGCAAATAACGCCTTCAGCAATATCTGAAAAATAGGAGTGGTGTCGAAATTCTTCGCGGGCGTGCACATTAGATAGATGCACCTCGATAAACGGAATTTCCACACCTAACAGCGCATCGCGCAGAGCTACGCTGGTATGAGTGAAGGCGCCGGGATTAAAGATAATGAAGTTCACCCCCTCTTGCCTGGCATCATGAATACGTTGAATCAGCTCATACTCAGCATTGCTCTGCAGAGCGAGTAGATGGTGTCCGGCAGAAATAGTTATATCAGTGAGCTGCTGGTTAATTTGCTCCAAAGACTGAGCGCCATAAAGCTCTGGCTCGCGAGTGCCAAGGAGATTTAGATTGGGACCGTGCAGTAACAGGATCGTTGCCATGATGACTCTCGAGGAGTTAGTGCTTAAGTCGGCAGTCTGCACTAAATTGTAATGACTGTCTAGGAATTGCCCGAGAAATGACATTTTCGGCGAATTTGCCAGAATTTAATGATTTTTTGCGCATGTTAGAGGGCGTTACATAAAAAGTATTGGCCGGAAAAGCGAAGATATAATCATTTAGATGCATTTTTGCACCAAGTTAGCGCAATTATAGCGAAGATAGGTTAACTTCTTAAAAGTAAGACCTATTTTCGGCTAAAATCTTATAAAATTCGCTAAATGCTTAATTTGTGCGGTTTATAGCTTCCATGATCATGGGTTCCAGTAAAATCTGCGGCAGTATTTCGGGTTCGCCCTGTCCATTGGGATACATCAAGTACAGGGGAACACCACTGCGCTGGTACTGGTTTAGGAGTTTGGTGATTTCAGGATCATTGTTGGTCCAGTCACCTTTAAGGTAGGTAATATTATTTTCCGCCAGTGCTTGATAGAAAGTGTCTGAGCCCAGCGCAACCTTCTCGTTTACAAGACAGGTAATACACCAGTCAGCGGTCAGATTGATAAATACTGCTTGGCCATTTGATCGCAGGTCGCTTAGCAGCTGAGGTGAATAGGTTTGCCATAGCGGCTCTTCACGAAATTCGGAAACTGAAAGCGTAGGAAGCGCTAGGGCACCGATTAGGCAAGCTGCGGCGAGTATCTTACTCCGGCTCAGGCCAGTGGACTGGTTGAGTTTCCATAGCCAGATAGCCATGGCAATTAATACTAGGCCTATAACCACCGTGGCAGCAACATCGATATTAGTCTGGCGACCAGCTACCCAGAGTAACCACACAGCAGTGATATACAGAGGGAAGGACAGAAACTGTTTGAACGTATCCATCCACTGTCCGGGGCGTGGCAGTTTTTGGCTCACGCCGGGAATCCAGGTTAGTAAAATAAATGGCAGTGCCATACCTAAGCCTAAAAAGGCGAACACTAACAGCGCAACATAGGACGGCTGGGATATAGCAAAGCCCAGAGCTGGCCCCATAAATGGGGCTGTGCAGGGGCTGGCAACGGTTGTGGCCAACACACCAGTCATAAAGGATGAGCCCAAGCCCTCTTCATTATCGGACGACTGACCCACTGACATCAGGCTGCTGCCAATCTCCAGATAGCCGGAAAATGCCAGACCCATTACAAAGAAGAGATAGATCAGAAATATGACAAATAGCGGTGACTGCAGCTGAAAACCCCAGCCAATAGCTTCGCCCGCAGCCCGCAGCGCTAACATAACCACAGCTATAGCCACAAAGCTCGATACCACACCTGCGGTGTAGGCAAGGCCGTGCGCCTGCTTACTCTTATCGGTCTGATGCGTCATGGTAAAGCTCAGCGCTTTAATCGACAGAACAGGGAAGACACAGGGCATTAGATTAAGAATCATGCCGCCAGCCAGCGCAAACAGGAGGATCAAGCCTAGCGAAAAGTTTTCAGTACCACCGGCATTGGCTGAGCTCGCGCTCTGCGCAGAGCTGCTTGGGGTGGTGCTAATTTCAACAATACCGCTGCCAAGGTCAATGGTTAACCACTGTTTATACGGTGGGTAGCAGAGGCCGGCGTCGGCGCAGCCCTGCGATTCAATTTGCATTTCAATCTGCTCAGCGGAGGACTGAAAGGGCACTGCTACTGAGGTTTTTTTATAATAGACTTCAACGTCAGCTTCGAAGTAATCGTCCCATTTAACTTTGCCCGTTTCAAAAACAGGGCTGCGTAGTTGACTGGTAGCATCGACGGCATTAAATTTGAAACGGTCGCGGTAGAGATAATACCCGTCACGAATGGACCAATTAAAAACAATTTGATCCGCTTCTACCGCAACAGCCAGCTGAAAGGCCTGCTCTACAGGGACGAAGCTAGATGCAGAAGAGCTTAAAATGGCGGCGCTATTGATCGGTTGTTTGGCATCACCGATGAAACTTTGAGCCCAACCATGGGAGCCGGCAATGCATAATATGGCGAGCAGGCAACTGTGGAAGCGATTTTTCATATTGATTAAATATCCTGCGGTCATCGTAATTGGTCGTTGGCATCGTATAATTGGTCTTACTGTAACATTTCAGGGCAAACGCTGACGCGAAAAATTCTCCCTTAGTCAGCCTCGATGTCGAGGCCCGTGCTATAGTTTCCAAAAGGTATTCTATGAAAAAACTATTAATTTTTACTCTGCTGTTCACCGCTCAGGCGGTTACATTAGCTGTTGCCGAGCAGGCTGCTGATTTGAGCGTAACCAATGCCTACATCAGAACCATGCCGCCTGGGCAAACCAAAACAGCAGGCTTTCTTTCCGTTACTAATAACGGTGCTCTGAGTTGCCAGCTAACCAGCGCTAAATCTTCACTTAGCAGCCGCATCGAATTTCACGAACACCAGCACTCGCAGGGCATGATGAGAATGAGACCAGTTGCAGCTGTGGTTGTTCCTCCGGGTGAAACTGTTGTTTTTGCTCCAGG
Organism: uncultured Cellvibrionales bacterium; assembly: GCA_913060735.1. Lineage (GTDB taxonomy): Bacteria > Pseudomonadota > Gammaproteobacteria > Pseudomonadales > Porticoccaceae > HTCC2207. The sequence continues at coordinate 19,731 of CAJXVK010000014.1, read as the reverse complement.
CGCGCTACATATTATGCTGTTCAATATAGATGCTGCTCTGGAAGCTGGAGATATTACGCAGATGCAGTTAGCCACGGATCAGTGCGGGTCAATTAGCTTCGACGCAGAAGTGCGGAGTCTGGTCAAGAAATCCAAGCCAATGGATGGGATGCATCACTAATGAATTGGATTGCGCGCCTAAGGTCCTGCTGGAGTAGCTCTTACAGAGATATGAGCGAGACATTGTCTGACGACTATATAGGTGAGCGCGCGCCGAAAAAGTTACGTTATGGCCTGATGGGTGCTCTGGTATTGCTGCTGCTATTAGCATTGCTCGGATGGTTTTGGAGTGATGAGCCCGATCAATTTGATGTGCGGCCCGCCAGCAGTGAGCTCGGGCAGCCAGTTATTGGTAGAGCTACCACGGCCACTCTTATAAATGTTATTGATCTGCTGCTGAATAAACGTGGTGGTTACCTGAGCAATGACGTATTGCCCCCAGGCATTTGGCTGGACAATATTCCGAACTGGGAGTTTGGTGTAATTGTTCAGGTTCGCGACCTGAGTAAAGCGATGCGTGAGTCCTTTAGTCGCTCTCAATCCCAGTCTACTGAAGATCGCGATCTAGCGCTGGCCGAGCCACGTTTCAATGTTGATCACACCAGCTGGGCAGTACCCTGGCCTGAAAGTGAATATTCCGATGGTCGCGATTATCTGAGCAATTATTTACTGCGACTTAGCGACGAGGATGCCTTTGACGCTCAGTTCTATGCGCGCGCCGATAACCTTCGCTATTGGCTGGGTACGGTTGAAACAAGGTTGGGCAGTCTGTCCCAGCGACTTTCAGCCAGTGTGGGTCAGCGCCGGATTAATACAGATTTAGCTGGCGCAATTGGTGCCCGACAATCGACCCAGTCACCTCATGAGCTGGTGATTAAGACGAACTGGCTACAAATTGATGATGTGTTTTATGAAGCGCGGGGCACCTCTTGGGCGCTGCTGCATTTCTTGAAAGCGATCGAAGTGGATTTTGCCGATGTGCTGGCAAAGAAAAATGCAGTCACCAGTGTGCAGCAAATTATTCGTGAGTTGGAGATGACACAACAGCCGGTGAGTACGCCGATGATTGTCAACGGTGAAGGTTTTGGAATGCTGGCCAATCACTCTCTTGTGATGGCTTCTTATATTAGTCGCGCCAATGCGGCAATTATTGATTTACGGGAGTTGCTCTCCCAAGGTTAAATGGAATAACAGATGTCTTGGGCCCAGATGGAATTGGTTTGAGGGCGGATTAAAATATAGACACTCAGCCACTGCTGCCAAAGGTATGCGATGTTGGGCCAATGTCATCAACTACCCCAGCCATATTATGGGAGTGAATAGGGTTGCCGAAGAGGTGGAGAATAAAAACCAGCTGGAACTCCCGAGGAAAATTAGCGTTGGCTATACTCAAAGATTCTTGATTCAGCACTCAGAGCCTCTGCACAAATTATTGCAGCTGTAAGCGGCCGTTAAAGTAATTTAAGACCATTATATTCAGCACTGTGTAAACGCGGACCGTACTTTCCTACCACGGCACTGGCAGCTCGGTTGGCGAAGGTGGCGGCTTCCATGCATGATTTACCGTGGGTAATTCCGTACAGATAGGCTCCGGCAAACATGTCGCCAGCCCCATTAGTATCTACCGCGGTAATTGGTTGAGCCGCTGCGCGGTGCAAGCTAAATCCATCAAACACAATGGCACCTTCACTACCGAGGGTAATGGCAAATTGCGCTGCGGTTTTTTGTAGTTGCTCAATGGCTTTATCTAGACTGTTTGTGCCGCACCAGCTAAGCGCTTCCTGCTTATTGCAAAATAGTAGATCAATACCATCTCCAATTATCTCTTCAAGCCCAGCTTTAAAATACTCAACAATACCTGGGTCAGAAAGACTCATCGCTACTTTGGTGCCAGCGGCTTGAGCCGTTTTACGCGCCTTAATTGCCGCTGCTCGCCCAGTATCACTTGTGACTAAATAGCCTTCAATATAAACATATTCAGATTCGGCGATTGCCCTAGAGTCGATATCCTCGGGAGCCAGCGTTTCGCCAATCCCTAAAAAAGAATTCATCGTGCGCTCGGCATCTGGCGTTACCATCACTAGGCACTTACCGGTAATGCCTGCATTAAGCTGGTCGTTGCCGCTATGATCGACCCCATTGTCGATCAGATCCTGAAGATAAAACTGGCCATTTTCATCATCTGCGACCTTACAGGCCATATAGCCCTTGCCACCAAACTGAGTAAGCGAAATAACTGTATTGGCACCAGAGCCTCCGCAGGCGCGATTAGATAATGTTAGATGATCCTGTAGATTCTCAATTAGAAACTGCTGGCGATCCTCATCGACTAAAGTCATAACTCCCTTTTCAATTCCCAGATGCGCAAGATCTTGATCCGACACTTGAATTTCAGTATCGACCAGAGCATTGCCCAAGCCGAAAACATGGTATTTTTTCATGTTTACGCCTTAGCGGTGTGGGTGACAATACCCTGCTGGGTGGCCAAAAATAATATATCGGCCGGTTTAATAGCGAACAGTCCGTTAGTGACTACACCGGTAATTTGATTAATCTGCTCTTCAAGCGCACAGGCGGACCCCATGGGGTAGAGACCGTGAACATCCAGTATCAAATTGCCATTATCGGTGACCACGCCTTCACGCCAGACTGGATCACCACCAAGTTTTACTAGCTCGCGGGCAACATAGCTGCGCGCCATAGGTATTACTTCAACTGGTAGCGGAAAGGTGCCCAAATAATCTACCCACTTGCTTTCATCTGCGATGCAGACAAATTCATCAGCGACTGCGGTTACAATTTTTTCGCGGGTCAGCGCTGCGCCGCCGCCTTTGATTAACTCAAGGCGATCGTTGGCTTCATCTGCACCATCGATATAAATACTGACTTGTGACACCGTATTTAATTCGAACACTTCAATACCATGGCTGCGAAGTCTTTCGGCTGAACCCTCAGAGCTGGCTACGGTGCCTTGAAACAAATGTTTGTGTTCTGCAATCAAATCGATAAAGCAATTGGCTGTTGAGCCGGTGCCAATACCAACGATACTGTCATCTTCAATCCTAGTTAGGGTGTAATCCACTGCTGCCTGAGCCACTGCTTGCTTTAGTTGATTTTGGTTCACGGATTACCTCGAGGTGATTGCTGAAAAAATAAAGCGCTGATTATACGGTGATATCGCCAATAAAACACAGCGGCTAAGGCCCTTAGTTTTACTATTGGACTGGCGTAAACTGCGAGATCAACTTACCATTAGACTACACCTGAATAATGCTGGAAGCCCGATGCCACAAAAGTATGTTAAAAAAATTCTCGATGCACGTATTTATGATCTGGCAATAGAGTCGCCCATTGATACTGCACCTTTACTTTCCCAGCGCTTAAACAATGAAATTTTACTTAAGCGTGAAGACTTGCAGCCGGTATTCTCATTTAAACTTCGCGGCGCCTACAACAAGCTGCGCCAGTTATCTAAAGAGAAACTGGCCGCTGGCGTGATTGCGGCTTCGGCGGGTAATCATGCTCAGGGCCTCGCCTTGGCGGCTAAAAAGATGGGTGTCAAAGCGACTATTGTTATGCCCAAGACGACACCGCAAATCAAAGTGGATGCGGTGCGTGCCCGTGGTGCCAAAGTGGTATTGATGGGTGATAACTATGACACTGCTGCTGCCCATGCCAACAAGCTGATTGAAGAGCAGGGGCTGACTTATATCCACCCCTTTGATGACCCAGATATTATTGCCGGCCAGGGCACAGTGGGTATGGAAATCCTGCGCCAGCATCCGGGTAAGTTGGATGCGATTTTTATTGCTGTAGGCGGTGGTGGACTCTGCGCTGGTGTGGCAGCCTATGTTAAATATGTGCGTCCCGGGGTGAAAATTATTGCCGTGGAATCGGACGATGCCGCCTGTCTTGATGCCGCTATGAAAGCAGGCCGTCGAGTGCGGCTAAAAGAAGTGGGTATTTTTGCCGACGGTACAGCCGTAGCTCAGGTAGGTAAAGAAACCTTCCGTGTGCTCAAGGATCTAGTGGACGAGGTGATTACTGTCAGTACGGATGAGATATGTGCTGCGCTTAAAGATGTCTATAACGATACTCGTGCGATCTGCGAGCCTTCAGGAGCTATGGGTGTTGCGGGATTGAAAAAATATGTTGAGCAGCACGGCATCGAGGGGCAGACATTGCTCTCTATTCAATGCGGGGCCAATATTGATTTTGATCGTCTGCGTTATATCTCTGAGCGCACCGAAATCGGTGAGAAGCGCGAGGCTGTGTTGGCAGTAACCTTGGATGAGAAGCCGGGTAGCTTTCAGGCTTTTTGCAAATTACTGGGTAGGCGCAATATTTCTGAATTTAACTATCGCTATAGCGATGCCAGCCGGGCGCAAGTTTTTGCTGGCATGAAAGTGACCTCGGATGAAGATCGAGAACAGCTGGTTGCCGATCTTACCAGTAAAGGTTATCAGGTGTCGGATATGACTGATAATGAAATGGCCAAGTTGCATATTCGCCATATGGTGGGCGGCCGTTCACCTCAGGTGGGTGAAGAGCAGGTCTATCGTTTTGAGTTTCCAGAGCGTCCGGGTGCCATGTTGAATTTCCTGGTTCACCTAGGTGGGCGCTTTAATATTTCGATGTTCCATTATCGAAATCATGGTTCAGCGTTTGGCCGCGTGCTGGTGGGTTTTCAGGCCTCGCAAAAAGATCAGCGAGAATTGAAGAAGTTTTTAGATGACTTGGGTTACCGCTATGAGAATGAAACTGATAATGAAGCCTATCGGTTTTTTCTCGGCAGCTAACAACCTGACTTGACTGGTTAGAGTAGATCAGAAATCAGACGAATCTGAATAGCTTCAAAACCAGAGCCTGCCAGTGCATCTGAAATGACTACCACGCGGTCGTCAGGTGAAAACTCATTGCGCTGAATCATAATGGCCGCAGCGGTGGCCAGCGTTTTCTCTGAGTCTTGGCTAAATTCAATTTGATAGCTCAATACGTTGCGGTTCATTACCAGTTGGCGGCGCGTGCGGCTGTCATTGGTAAAGGCGCAGATAATTGACTCCTGGGGGTGACAGTTGGTCACTCGATTAGCCATACGCCCGCGGCGTGTGGGCACGATTATCGCCTTGGCTGAAATCGATTCGGCCAGGTTAACCGCTGCCATGGCAATTTGCTGCTTGTCGCCTTCGAGTTCCAAATTGTCAGTAAAGCGTAAACCGCGACTGCTTTCTGTTGAGCGCGAAATTCGGTCGAGAATTTCAACACATTTCACCGGATACTTACCTACCGTGGTTTCCCCTGACAGCATAATGGCATCGGCTTCTTCATAGACCGCATTGGCAACATCGGTTACTTCAGCGCGTGTTGGAATCGGGTTTTCGATCATTGACTCAAGCATGTGAGTAGCGACAATAACGCGCTTACCCATCTCTGCGCAGGTACGAATAATACGGCGCTGTATACGCGGCAGTACTTCTAAAGGAATTTCCACGCCAAGATCACCGCGGGCGACCATAATGCCGTCGGCAGCAGCGATAATGTCTACCATATTAGTGATGGCTTCTTGATCTTCAAGCTTTGCTATGACCTTGATTTTGTCCGCCTTATCGCCCAGCAATTCCCTCAACTCATGAATATCATCGGCCTGACGCACAAATGACAGTGCGATAAAATCTACACCCTGTTGCATACCAAATTCGATATCACGGCGATCTTTGTCCGTAATTGCCGGTAGATTTACGCGAATGCCCGGCAGATTAACGTGACGTTTACTTTTTAGTAGGCCGCCATCAATGACTTTAACCTGCATTACGCGGTCCTCTTTACTCAGCACCTCAAGATTAATCAGACCATTATCCACGGTAATCATATCGCCCACATCGACATCGTTGATTAGGTCTTCATAGTTAATATGGATAGAGGATGACTCAACGTCTTCTGCACCGCGAGCGACGATGGATATGGTATCGCCTTCAGTGAGATGCAGATCATTGACCATATCGCCGGTACGAATTTCAGGTCCCTGCGTATCGAGCAGCACCGCAATGGGATGGCTGAGCTTTTTATTTAGGCTTTGAATAGCCTGGATAATTTTTGCATGAGACTCATGGTCGCCATGGGACATATTTAGTCGAGCCACATTCATTCCAGCATTGGCCAGTTTCTCAAGCATCTCAATGGATTCGGTGGCGGGGCCAATGGTACAAATTATTTTTGTTTTGCGCATATTATCTCGCGGTCTGTTGCTATTAGATGTAAGGGGATATCCCAGCTTTGGTGGGATATAAGGTCTACTTCTTGGCAGCTATGGGCAAGGCCAACAAGCTTAGGTTTGAGTTTCTTTTGTACGTTCATAAAAGCTAGAGTCCGATCATAGTAACCGCCACCCATGCCCATACGATTGCCCTGTCGATCAAAGCCAACTAAAGGCATAAAGACAATATCGAGGCTCCATGGCACCGCTACCTGAGCAATATTAAAGGCCGGTTCAAGGATGCCAAATTTATTCGCCACTAGCTGGGTCTTGCTGGTGTATTCAATGAAATACAGACTATTGGTTTTCATTGGATGCAGTACTGGCAGGAAACACTGTTTGCCAGATTTGAGTGCGGTATCCAATAGCTGAGCGGGGTCGATTTCACCGTCATTGGCCAGGTAGATAGCGACACGCTTAGCGCGCATAAAAAAGGTTTCTCTGCGCAGATTCGATACCAGACTCGCGCCGGCACTGCGTTGTTCAACTGTCGAAAGAGAACGTCTTTTAGCACGCAGTTGCTGTCGAGTATCACCACTATTCATGGATTTGAACCAAATTGAATTAAACCCCAGAGTGCCGCTGCCAACGTGGCCTTGAACCGAGAAGTTCAAGGTGGCGACTCTCGCAACAAATCAGGCTTTCCGACGCACGGAAGTGCACAACAATGTTGACGGAAAGAAGCCGGGTATAAATTATCGGCTCAGGGACTTCTTGGCTGGCTAACACCCCAGGAACCACCATTATAGCAGGGCAAAAATGAAATGCAGAGAATAAAATCGAGAAAAAAAGGCGTTAATTATGGGTAGCTATAGCACAACATCAGAGCTTAATTAGCTACCTAGGTCAGCGAGAACAGAATCCAGCTTTAAGTCCATTGATTGCAGAATATCAGAGGCCTCTGAGTCCCGCTTGGCGGCGTTTTGTGTGCGGATTAAGTCATGGCTTAAATTGAGCGCGGCCATTACCGCAATGCGTTCGAGGCCAATAATATGGGAGCCGCGGCGAATTTCTTCCATTTTTTCATTGAGCAGCTCGGCTGAGTGCTCTAGTGCATCACGTTCATCCGGTTTACAGTTGACCTGATACTCTTTATCAAGAATGCGAATTTTTAGGGAAATTGACGCCATTATTGCTCTGCACTCAGATTGCGCAAACGACTGATCATAGTCTCAATCTTTTGTCTTGCCATTTCATTTTTTTCCAATAACTCTCCGCGCTCGCCAACTAAACCAGCTTCGCGCTTGCGCAACGCCTGATTCTCTCGTTTTAGCTGCTGGCAGAGCCCAATCAGGCGGTCGAGTTTTTGTTCAAATATATCGGATTCAGTCATCAGTGTTATCGTGCCAAATGGAAGGGGTCTAAATTGCTTAGCTCTCGCGTAACTATAGGCATTGTATAGAGCATGGTCAATTACAAGATGTGCTCATTGAAGCTCTTAATCTGGGTGCAGCGGCATATTAAGGGTGGTAGGATGCGGTCTAAATGAATGAGGTGATACTGTGACATTTGAACAACTGGAAGACCTGTTTTTTGCCCTAGAAATAAATGCCAGCCCATCGGGCTTTCATGGTTTCCTCTGTGGGCGGCTAAGCTGCGGTGCGGTGGATTTAAAGCAGTTAATTGACGCCTCGACGAGTTGGCTGGCGCTGTCTCACGAGCAGGCTGAAGCGGCAGAAGATTCCTTTGAAGAGTTCTATCAGTCGTCGCTTAATAATCTCGAAGATCTAAGCTTTCTCTTTCAACCGCTACTGCCTGATGATGAATTGCCACTCACTGAGCGACTAGTGGCGGTAGGAGAATGGTGCTGTAACTACATTTCCGGGCTAGGCGAGGGCATGGGCGAGGAATTTGAAGTCTCTATGGAAGGCAAAGAGGCGTTGCAAGATATCTCGGCCATCGGCCAAATTTCTGTCGACTTTGAAACAGACGATGATGGTGAGCGCGACTATGCTGAGCTGGTCGAATTTATTCGTATTGCCGTGCAGCTGGTGTTTGCTGATTTGCATCCCGAGCTAGATGCTGAGACCGAGCCGACTATCCACTAAACGATGATTTCTAAAAAAGAGTACGCGGCCAGGCGCAGAGAATTAATGGCGATGATGCAGCCAAACAGTATCGCAGTGGTTGCGGCTGCGCCTGAGAAAACACGCTCTAAAGATACATATTACCCCTATAAACAAAACACCAGTCTTAGCTATCTCTGTGGTTTTCCAGAGCCAGAGTCGGTGATGGTCATAATTCCCGATCGCGAACAGGGAGAGTTTGTTTTGTTTTGTCGCGACAAAGACCCACTTAGAGAAACTTGGGATGGCTACCGTGAGGGGCCTGAAGGCGCTGTGCATCATTACGCCGCCGATGATGCATTTCCTATTGATGATATCGACGATATTTTGCCGGGCCTGCTCGAGGATAAAGATCGAGTTTATTATGCTATTGGCAAGGATGCAGATTTCGATAAGCACCTTATGGACTGGGTAAATAATGTGCGCAACCTGCGTGGTAGTGACGCCATGCCACCCAGTGAGTTTGTTGATCTCGATCATTTTGTTAATGAAATGCGCTTGATCAAAACGGCCGGTGAAATTCAATTAATGCGTAGATCAGGCGAAATAGCGGCGCAGGCTCATTGTCGAGCTATGCGAATTAGTCAGCCTGGCATGTATGAATACCAGCTTCAGGCTGAGATAGAGCATGAGTTTATGGCCTGTGGCGCATCGGCACCGGCCTATGCCAGTATTGTTGGTGGTGGCAAAAATGGCTGTATTCTTCACTATATTGAAAACCGCGCTAAACTTAAGTCTGGCGAGCTAGTGCTGATTGACGCCGGTTGTGAATATGAAAATTATGCCTCTGATATTACGCGCACCTTTCCTGTTAATGGGATATTCACGCCTGAGCAGGCGGCTATCTATGACATTGTATTAGCGGCACAGGCGGCAGCTATAGAGCAGATTGCCCCGGGCCTTGAATATAACTTGGCAAATGATGCCACGATTGGCGTTATCACCCAGGGGTTAGTGGATTTAAAACTTCTGCAGGGTGATGTTGATGAGCTAATTACTCAGGGCGCCTATCGGGACTTTTATATGCACAGTGCCGGGCACTGGTTGGGCATGGATGTACATGATGTGGGTGATTATAAAATTGATAACAGCTGGCGTGTCTATGAGCCGGGTATGGTGTTGACCGTGGAGCCGGGCATCTATATCTCTCCCGACAATAAAAATGTTGCGGCTAAGTGGCGTGGTATCGCTGTGCGTATTGAAGATAATATTCTCGTCACCAAAGCTGGATGCGAAGATTTGACCTCTGGGGTGCCTAAGGCACGAAATCAAATTGAACAGCTGATGGCGGGTTAAACGAATGTCTGTATCTGCCACCAGCAAGAGCCACTACGATATTGTTATCGTTGGCGCCGGTATGGTTGGTGCGGCGGCGGCCTGTCTGCTGGCACACTCAAGCAAGCACTACAAAACTGGTCCGCTTAGTATTGCGCTTATTGAAGCTAATGCCGCTAGCCCATTTGATGCTGGTCAATTTGATTCGCGGGTAGCCGCGATTACCGAAAAATCGCGGCAATTACTTGAGCGCTGCGGCGTTTGGTCGGCAATTTCTGGCAGGCGGGTCAGTCCTTTTCAGGCAATGGAAGTTTGGGATGCAGAGGGTACTGGCAGAATTCAATTTAACTGCGCAGAGATAGAACAACCTAATCTGGGCCATATTATTGAAAACTCGCTAATTGTTGAGGCGTTGCTGGCGGAAATTGCAGCGCTGGAAAATATTAATTTTATCTGTCCGGCAAAAATAGTCGATTATCAGCAAGCCGAAGAGGGGCTTGATCTCGAGTTAGACAATGGCCATTATCTGCAGACCAAGCTATTAATCGCAGCGGACGGGGCCAACTCAAGTATTCGTCAGTATTTTGATTTTTATACCAAGGAATGGGATTACGGCCACAAGGCAATTATCAGTACTATTCGAACCGAGCGTCCCAATCAACAAACCGCCTGGCAGCGCTTTATGCCCTCCGGCCCCCTGGCTTTTTTGCCGCTAAATAATGACGGTGATCTTCACCAGTGCTCGATTGTCTGGTCGCAGGAAACAGAGGTTGCCGATAGTTTGCTAGCACTGGATGATCAGCAATTTTGTGACCAGCTGTCGGCGGCCAGTGAACACTGTTTGGGCAAGGTATTGGCCGTTGAAAAGCGTTTTGCTATTCCATTGCGTCAGCGCCATGCCGCCGATTATGTTGTGCATCGAGTGGCCTTGCTAGGTGATGCGGCGCACACCATTCATCCGCTGGCAGGGCAAGGAGCCAATCTAGGTTTCGCCGATGTTGCTGCCTTAGTGGATGAGGTTGAGCGCGCGATGACTCGTGGTAATGATATAGGTGAGCTGAGTACATTGAGGCGTTATCAGCGCCGTCGCAAGCCAGATAATTTGACTGCTATGGCGGCAATGGAAGGCTTTAAACGTTTATTTGGAGCAGATAATCTCGGGCTGCGTTTACTACGCAACCTGGGTCTGTCTAAGTTGAATGGGATACGGCCACTGAAAAACACCATCATTAAAAAGGCCATGGGCTTATAACCGACTAGACCCTAGGAGATCTAATCTTCCTCGTTGTTTGCCTGCACTCGTTCCAAGCGTTTTTCTTCCTCTCTTAACACGGCTTTAATTTCATCTAGTACGCTGTCAACATCTGATTCGTCCTCGGGTTCCGCGAAGAAGCCGCTGAGTGCGGTGTCCGGCTTGAGAACGCCATCTTCATACAGTGCCCAGATTTCTTTAGCGTAATTGCTGCTTAATAGTTGCGGCGCAAACTGTCCATAGTAAGTGGTCATGTTGGCGATATCACGCGCCAACATGGACTCGGCATTATTATTGGCTGAGGCATCGACTGCTTGAGGTAGGTCGATAATCACGGGGCCGTAGTCATCGACCAGTACATTGAATTCGGATAAGTCACCGTGAACGATTCCGGCGCACAGCATCATCACAACATACTGCATAACGACCGCATGATCTTCTAGGGCCTGTTCTTCATTCATAGCCACATCGCCTAGGCGTGGCGCTACGTTGCCCTCTTCATCGCTAACTAGTTCCATTAGCAGGACTCCGTCAAAACAGCCATAGGGCGTAGGCACTCGTACCCCGGCACTGGCTAATAAGTAGAGTGCATCGACCTCCGCATTTCGCCAGGTTTCTTCCTGCTGCTTGCGCCCATACTTGGAGCCTTTATCCATGGCGCGAGCGCGACGGCTATTGCGAACCTTGCGACCCTCTTGATATTGCACGGCTTTTTTAAAGCTGCGTTTGGCCGCTTCTTTGTAAACTTTAGCGCAGCGCACTTCGGATCCACAGCGAACGGTATAGACGGTAGCCTCTTTGCCGCTCATCAACTGACCAATGACTTCATCTATCATGCCGTCGTCTAGTAGAGGTTGCAGTCGTTTAGGGCTTTTCATTTAGTCTCGTTTTGGTTCTTGTTGACTCAAGGCAACCAATTTAAAAGAGCCGCTGTTAGCCAGAACTTCAATATACCTGAAATAGTCCTTCGCTTTGTGCTCTAGAGGAATAAAATTATTTACCACAAAAAGAGCCTGCCCAGTGTTTGCCAATAATCGCTTGGCCGCGCTGAGAAATTTAACCGTCATATCGCCATCAATGGAAAATCCTTGATGAAAGGGCGGGTTGCACAGCACTATATCGAAACGCTGATTAATTTGATCTCCGGCATCTCCTGCCACCACCTGTGAATTAATCTCTAGCCGCTGGAAATTGATAGCGGTTGCGGTCAGCGCCGCGGCATTATTGTCTGTTGCTACTATTTGGGTGAAGCCATACGAGCTGGCTTGAGCGGATAAATAGCCATAACCACAACCCAAATCCAACAGTGTTTTTGGCGCTGTGATGTGGCGCGTTAAAAACTGTGGCAGGTGTTCGATCAGAAATGCACTGCCGCGATCAATCTTTTCCCAGCCAAAGATGCCGGGTTTGCTGTCTAAAGATAGGCCTTTAATGGGTCGAGTCTGTGAATAATTTTTATCATCTAGCAGAGGTTGGTTTGTGTCATGTAGCTGCACGCTGGCTAAATAATGGGCGCCATGTTTCTCGGCAGCAGTTTTGTCACTAAAAAGTTTACACGCCTGTTTGACATAGGTTTTAAGGCCATCATTTTTTTCGCCGGTTAGTAGCAGCTGGCCATTTGGCTTGAGCAGTTTGGCTGCCTGGTTAATTACATGATGGCTGCTAGCACGTTCTTTGGATACTCGGAATAGCAGGCTGTCAAAACTATGGGGCTCTAGTGCTGAAAAATCAAAATCATTAAAGGTGATGTCAATATTGGCGGCTAAGGCATTTTGGCTAATATCATAGCGATTGCTCAACACCCCGATATTGCGCTGCTCTGAACTCTGCGCCATTTGCCAATTTACATTGGCCCAATTTTCGTCGGCCACAATAAGGCAGTTACCGCTAATGCTTTGCAATCGCTGTAAAAGGAGTGCAACGCTCTTATCAGTAGGAGTTTGATTCATAAAATAGAGGCAACTTCCAGCGCAGTGAGGGGCCGGTATTCGCCAGATTCCAGCTCTGGATCTAGGACAATATCGCCAACTTTAAATCTGTGTAGGCTCACAACTTGATTGCCCAGCGCGGCGAATATGCGTTTTACCTGATGGTACTTGCCCTCAGCAATAGTCAGATTAACAGTATGCTCATCGACTATTTCCATGGTTGCCGGCATGCAGCGATGCTTCTCATCCTCCAGTAACACGCCTTCGGCAAGTTGTTGTGGATACTCTGGAGTAATAGCTTCGGCCAATCCCACCTGATAAATCTTTGCGCAATCTGAGCGTGGTGAATTCAGCCGATGATTCCACTGTCCATCGTCGGTGATGAGCAACAACCCGGTGGTGTCGATATCGAGAAGCCCGGCAATTTGAAGTTCTTCGCTGCGATGTTCGTACATTAAGCTAATCGCTGTGGGGTTGTGATTATCTTTAGTAACAGAGACAACGCCCGCTGGTTTGTTTAGCATAAAATAACGCTTACTGGCTTTGCTGATGGTGGAGCCTTCAATGGTGATATCTTGCTCGACGCTAATTTTTTGCGCAGGGTTACTCGCTATTTCGTCATTGACACAGACCACACCATTTTTGATCAGGCGCTTCGCATCTGTGCGTGACAGATCTGTGGCATTGCTAATATATTTATCAAGGCGCAGCATTATTCACCGCTCGATGCTAAAATTACTGCGGCTTCTTTGGCAAAGTAGGTCAAGATTCCATCTGCGCCAGCGCGCTTAAATGCCAGCAAGGACTCTAAAATAACTGCGTCGCGATTGAGCCACCCATTGTCAAATGCAGCACAGTGCATAGCGTATTCACCACTGACCTGATACACAAATGTGGGAGCCCTAAGTTCATCTTTTACGCGTCGAAGAATATCCAGATAGGGCATGCCAGGCTTGACCATAATCATATCTGCGCCCTCCTCTAAATCTAGCGCACATTCATGCAGGGCCTCGTCAGAATTACCCGGGTCCATTTGATAGGTTTTTTTGTCGCCACCTTGGATGTTGTTGGCAGAGCCAACGGCCTCACGAAAAGGGCCGTAGTAGCTGGAGGCATATTTGGCGGAGTATGCCAAGATCTGTGTATTAGTGAAGTCGCACTCTTCCAGAGCTTCGCGGATAAGGGCAATACGGCCATCCATCATATCCGAGGGGGCGACGATGTCAGCACCAGCTTGCGCATGCGAAAGGGCCTGCTTTGCCAGCACTTCAACAGTAATGTCGTTGAGTACATAACCGGTTTCTTCATCAATAATGCCGTCTTGGCCATGGCTGGTAAATGGGTCCAGTGCAACATCTATAATCACCCCTAGTTCAGGGACTGCCTGTTTGATGGCGTGGATAGCGCGCTGGGCCAATCCTTCAGGATTGTAGGCCTCTTCGGCCAAGAGAGATTTTTTCTCCTCAGGCACAACAGGGAAAAGCGCGATAGCGGGAATCCCGAGCGCAGCTATTTCAATGGCCTCTTCCACGAGAAGATCAATAGATAGTCTATTAACACCGGGCATTGATGCCACGGCCTCAGATTGTCCGGTCCCTTCGAGCACAAACATGGGCAGAATCAGATCATTGACGGACAGTGCAGTTTCTCTAGTCAGGCGGCGTGAAAAATCCGAGGCGCGATTGCGACGCATGCGAGTGTATGGGTAAGGGCCGCGACTTGTTGAAAAGCTCATAAGTATTCTCGTTTAAAAGGTCTGCAGATTACTGATTCTACAGTTTATCGCGGCTTTAGCTCAAAGTGTTGCAAAAACACGCTCAGCAGCATCCAGTGTATTTTGGATATCCTCATCGGTATGAGCCGCTGACATAAAGCCAGCTTCATACGAGGCTGGAGCCAGATAGACGCCCTCTTGCAACATGCCGTGGAAAAATTTGGCAAAGCGCTCGGTGTCGCACTTCATTACCTGAGAGTAGTTAATAATTTTTTCTTCTTCAGAAAAAAAGATACCCCACATAGTGCCTACATGATTACTGGTTAAAGGTATGCCCGCAGCAGCGGCGCGTTGACAGAGGCCTTCAACTAATCTGGTAGTGCGAGCAGATACTGGTGCTAGGAATCCCGGCTGTGAAATTAGATTCAGCGTCGCCAGACCAGCTGCCATAGCAACAGGGTTACCCGACAATGTGCCAGCCTGGTAGACAGGGCCAAGGGGAGCAATATGTTCCATAATTTCGCGCTTGCCGCCAAAGGCACCTACCGGCATGCCGCCGCCGATCACCTTGCCCAGGCAAATTAAGTCAGCATCAATGCCGTAGTAGCCAATGGCACCTTGCTGACTGATGCGGAATCCGGTCATAACTTCATCAATAATTAAGAGTGCACCGCTGGCTGTACAGCATTCGCGCAGAGCCTCCAAAAAACCGGGAATGGGTGGTACGCAATTCATATTGCCCACCACGGGTTCGACAATAATACAGGCGACCTGATCGCCAATCTCAGCAAACGCCTGTTTTACTTGATCAATATCGTTGTATGAGAGTGTCACTGTGTGGTCGGCCAGACATTCTGGCACGCCAGGCGAGCTGGGCACTCCAAGCGTTAGCGCACCAGACCCTGCTTTGACCAGCAATGAATCAGAGTGGCCATGGTAGCAGCCTTCAAATTTGATAATTTTATCGCGCCCGGTGTAGCCTCGAGCAAGACGGATGGCGCTCATGGTCGCTTCAGTACCAGAGTTGACCATGCGGATCATCTCCATACCAGGAACAATGGAGCAGATCTTGTCAGCCAATTGAATTTCAAGTTCTGTGGGGGTGCCAAAGGTCATGGCCTTTTCCAGCTGGGTGCGGATCGCGTCTAAAACATCTGCATGACCATGGCCAAGCAACATAGGCCCCCATGAGAGCACGTAGTCGGTATAGTGTTTGCCATCAGCATCAAACATATAGGCGCCGCTGGCACGATCAAAGAATACTGGTGTACCACCCACTGCGCCAAAGGCGCGTACTGGCGAGTTAACGCCCCCGGGGATATGTTTCTGTGCGGCGCTAAAAAGTGTTTGGGAGCGAGAATTCGAATCTGTCATTAAATTGTCCTAAATAGGTTTTACTCTCTGATCAAAGAAATCTCTCATCGGATCAAAGATACGGAGCCTTCTAGCGGCCGGATTAAAAGGGCTGAACAATCACTAAAATAACAATCGCCACCAAAAACACTACTGGCACCTCGTTAAATAGTCGAAAGTAAATATGCGATTTGTCGCTGGTGTCATTAGCTAGCTTCTTCATGTGGCCGAGGCACATATGGTGGTAGCCGATTAATAAGATTACCAGTACTGCTTTAATCTGAAACCAGGTCTGTGAAAGGTAGGCCTCCGGCGCCATGGATACCAACCATACGCCAAACACCACTGTGGCAATCATTGAGGGATTGGCTATACCGCGATACAGTTTGCGCTGCATAATCTTAAAGCGCTCTATGCTAATTTGGTCTTCACTCATGGCGTGATAGACAAATAGCCTAGGCAGATAAAATAACGCCGCAAACCAGCAGATAACAGAAATAATATGGAAGGCTAGAATCCATTTGTACATTTAATACCTCGTTTAACCTCTAGATGCACCGATACTAGGGGTAAGGGCATATCTGGCTGTAAAAGTTTGGGGTATTATAGGCGGCTGAAACGATTCTGGATATTTAAAAGCGAGGTTCAAGTGATTAAAATTGGCATAGTAGGCGGAACAGGCTACACAGGGGCAGAGCTTCTGCGACTGTTGGCTGCGCATCCC
Organism: uncultured Cellvibrionales bacterium; assembly: GCA_913060735.1. Taxonomy (GTDB): domain Bacteria; phylum Pseudomonadota; class Gammaproteobacteria; order Pseudomonadales; family Porticoccaceae; genus HTCC2207. Next base: position 3,127 of record CAJXVK010000014.1, on the reverse strand, counting down.
AATGCTGATCTGGTAACCATTACCTCACGCAGCGAGAGCGGTGTGCCCGTTGCGCAGCTGTATCCGAACCTTAGAGGCATTGTAGATCTACCTTTTACCGAGCCTGATATGGATAAACTCGGCCAGTGTGACGTCGTATTTTTTGCCACACCGCACGGCGTGGCTCAGAGTACGGTGCCAGCAATCTTAGCCGCAGGCGCTAAAGTTATTGATCTGTCCGCCGATTTTCGAATTAGAGATATTGAATTGTGGGAAAAATGGTATGGCCAAACCCACGCCGCTTCAGAGCTGGTGGCTGACGCTGTTTACGGTCTTCCAGAGTACAACCGCGATGCTATTGGCGACGCAGATTTAGTTGCTTGTCCAGGATGTTACCCGACCAGTATCCAGCTTGGCTTATTGCCCTTACTAGAAGCGGGCTGTATTGATGTACATGATCTAATTGCCAACTCAGCATCTGGTGTTAGCGGTGCGGGCAGGCAGGCGAGTGTAGCCAATTTATTGTCTGAGGCCAGTGATAGCTTCAAAGCTTATGGTGCATCTGGCCATAGACATCTGCCAGAAATTGAGCAGGGTCTGTCAGATATTGCGCAAAAAGAGGTTAGTCTGACTTTTGTACCGCACCTGCTGCCGATTAACAGAGGCATTCATTCAACGATTTATGCCAACTTGATAGACACAGATGTAGATGTGCAGGCGCTGTTTGAAAAGCGCTATGCCAATGAGCCTTTTGTCGATGTACTTCCCGTGGGCAGTCATCCTGAAACCCGCACTGTGCGTGGTTCCAACTTTTGTCGTATCGCGGTGCATCGCCCCGGCGGCGGCAATAGGGTAGTGGTGCTCGTGGTTGAGGATAATCTCGCTAAAGGCGCTTCAGGTCAGGCTATACAATGTATGAATCTGATGTTTGATCTACCGGAAATGACCGGTCTAAAACTGCCAGGATTAATGCCCTGATGACAGAGCGCAAGCCGATCGTTATCACATACAGACCTGGCCAAGGCTATTGGTTGGTCGGTGGCCTTTTGGTTGTGGTTATAGTTGCTCTGTTTTTAGGCCGATACTGGGGCAGTAAAGTTTTCGGCCGCGAAATGCTCGAAAAGGTAGAGCTTGAAAAAAGAACTACGCAACTTGAGGCTGAGTTGATAGAGAATAATCGCAACCTCAGCCGTATAAGTCTGAGTGCGGAAGTAGACGCTGTAGCTTTGGAGAATACCCGGCAGGAAATGATTGGGTTGCAGCGTCAGATCTATAGGCGTGGCGAAGAGTTAAAACTTTATCAGGAGCTGTTACAGGATAAGAATCAGCCCAAAGGCTTGTCTGTCAGTGATTTAAATCTCGTTGCGATGGATGATGGGCGGTTTAAGTATCGCTGGGTTGCGCGCCAGAAAACCGTAAAAATGCAAACCCTGAGTGTCTATTCTGAAATGTGGGTACTGGGTACGCAGGGCGACCAGGAGGTTAGTCTGCCCCTGGATATGCTGGATGATCAGGTTAAAAAGCTGCCGATTAAACTTGAGTTTAAATACTTCTCGATTAATCAGGGCATAGTGCAGTTGCCTGAAGGCTTTGAGCCTGAGCAGGTCAGGATTACTTTGAGATACACTTGGATGAAAGAAGTACAATCTGATCAAAAGTTTGCTTGGAAACTTGAGGAATAAAAATGTTTGGTATAAAAAGTGGTGATAGCCACGGTCCATTCTCTCTGGGATCTACAACCTTGATTGCCAGAGGAACTGAGTTGGAAGGGGATTTAAACTTTAAAGGCAGCCTAGAAGTAGAGGGCTCCATAATAGGTAATATCCTTTCCGACGATGAGGATGCACGTATAAGAATTTTGCAGGGCGGCTCGATTAAAGGTGATATTCGGGTGGCAACAGTGCTTGTTAATGGCCATGTAGCTGGTGATATTTATGCCAGTAATCAGGCTAAACTGGCGTCGCAGGCAGTTGTCGAAGGCAATGTGCATTACAGCTTAATTGAAATCGAAAAAGGCGCGGAGGTAGTGGGCAGTTTCGTCCACGAGCAACCACAAACCAATGTAACGGCTTTCCCTAAAGATGGGCGAGCTGAAGAATCTGCTGATTCGGCCAACAAGGCTGAAAAGCAGCTGTAATCTGTTTTAGGACATGGAGAGGATATGTCAGGAATTCAAACATTTACACCCACCGCGCTAGAGGTCACTGATCGCGCGGTCGCCAAAGTGCAAAGCCTAAAAACTGAGGAAGACAACGACGAGTTAAAACTTCGTGTCTATGTTACCGGTGGCGGCTGCTCGGGTTTTCAATATGGATTCTCATTTGAGGACTTGATGGCCGAAGACGACACGCCAGTGTCTCGAGATGGTGTTACTGTGTTAATCGACTCGCTGAGCTTTCAGTATCTCGCTGGGTCGACTGTGGATTATGAAGAAGGGCTGATGGGCTCCAGATTTATAATTACCAATCCTAATGCTTCAACTACTTGCGGCTGTGGGGCCTCTTTCTCTATTTAAAAAGTAGCCTTTGTTGTCTTTGATCCAAAAGAGTTGAGTCGTTTAATCGAAGAAGAAAAGTGTAGTTGCTTTTGGCTCCTCTTAATTCTCAGGGCAAATAAACCGCACCCAAAATAGTCTCCCGCGTAGCGCCGGTTACTGCTGGTAAATTCCCGGTCTTATTTTCCATTCGCTGTTTAGCCAGCCAGGCAAAAGCGCAGGCTTCTACCCAGTTTGGATCTAGCCCCAGCTGAGCTGTGGACTGCAATTCACTGTTATGTAGGCAGCTTTGCAGTTGCGCCATCAGCTGACCATTAAAGGCGCCGCCACCGCAGACAAAAACTTCATCAATGGGCGTATCGAGATTGTTAATACAGTCAGCCAGAGTCTGGGCGGTGAATACTATGAGTGTTGCCTGAATATCTTCTGGAGATAGGTTAAATTGTTGCAGCTGCTGTTTAAGCCACGGCAGATTAAACTCTTCACGCCCCGTGCTTTTAGGTGTCGTCTGAGTTAAAAATGGGTGAGCTTTAAGTTTACTTAAAAGCGCATTATCAACGGCCCCGCTTGCGCCCCAGTTGCCATCATCGTCATAGGCCTTGCCAGTATGCTTTTGGCACCAGGCGTCCAGCAGCATATTGCCGGGTCCAGTAT
>CAJXVK010000013.1 GCA_913060735.1 uncultured Cellvibrionales bacterium | reverse complement strand
AATAATTTTATTGAGCGCGCGGCTCTCTAAAATTGGAGTGCAATGAATATATGGCGCTATGCGCACATGGGCCTGCTGGATATCTTTGACAGTTATTTTCATTACCATAGTGTAGCCCAACTCTGGCGGATGATGGGCCAGACATTTTAAGTCATACAAAAAAGGCCCCCTAATTAATAGGGAGCCTTTTTCGAAACACGAGCTATAACACTTGGTTATTTACATATCGCGACCGCGGTTAGCGGCAATGCGCAAACGCAACGCATTCAGCTTAATAAAGCCTTCTGCATCGGCCTGATTATAGGCGCCACCATCATCATCAAAGGTAGCGATATTGGCATCAAACAAACTGTCGCTTGCCGACTGACGGCCAACAACACTGACACTGCCTTTATAGAGTTTAATGCGCACTTCGCCGTTAACCACGTCCTGAGTCTGGTCAATGGCGGCTTGCAACATTAAACGCTCAGGCGCCCACCAGTAGCCGTTATAAATCAGCTTGGCGTACTTCGGCATAAGTTCATCTTTCATATGCGCGACTTCGCGATCCAATGTTAATGACTCAATGGCACGGTGTGCTTTCATCATTACGGTGCCCGCTGGCGTTTCGTAACAGCCACGAGACTTCATGCCCACATAGCGATTTTCAACAATATCCAAACGCCCAACACCATTGGCGCCAGCCACTTTATTTAAGTATTCAATAACCGTAGCGGCTGACATGGCTTCGCCATCAATCGCCACAATATCGCCCTTCTCATAGCTGATGGTCATATAGGTAGGCTGGTCTGGTGCCTCTTCTGGTGAAACGGTCCAGCGCCACATATCGTCCTCTGCTTCGGACCAGGGGTCTTCCAGATTGCCGCCTTCATAAGAAATATGCAGCAGATTAGCGTCCATAGAGAAAGGGGATTTTTTTCCGCGTTTCATTTCTACAGGAATGCTGTGCTTTTCACAGTACTCCATTAACTTGTCCCGCGAGTTAAGGTCCCATTCGCGCCATGGTGCAATAACTTTAATGCCGGGCTTGAGGGCATAGGCACCCAACTCAAAACGCACCTGATCATTGCCCTTGCCCGTGGCACCGTGAGAAATAGTATCGGCTCCAGTTTCATTGGCAATTTCAATCAGGCGCTTAGCAATCAGTGGGCGAGCGATAGATGTACCCAGCAAGTACTCACCTTCGTAAATGGTATTGGCACGGAACATAGGGAATACAAAGTCCCGCGCATACTCCTCGCGCAGATCATCAATATAGATTTCTTTTACGCCTAGAGCTTCAGCTTTGGCGCGAGCGGGTTCAACTTCTTCACCCTGACCGATATCTGCCGTGAAAGTAACCACTTCGCAGCTATATTCTTCCTGCAGCCATTTCACAATAACGGATGTATCCAGTCCGCCTGAATAGGCTAAAACTACTTTATTAACGTCTGACACGAAACAAGATCCTTTGCTGGAGAAAATTAGCTGGCGATTTTACCCTAACAGCGATGATTTTAGTATTGCTTGTGATCAAACAGGCGATAACCCTGAGCAAAAAATATCTCCAACTCATCATCTGCAGGAAAGCTGTAATAGCCGGCTGGGCCCTGCTGCCGCTGTTTGTCAATAACCTGGCCCGATTGAATCTGGGCCACAGCCTGAAAAATCTGCGCACAGCCATCTGCATAGAGGTTGAGCACATTGGCCAAATAGGATTTATCGGCATCTACTGGAATCCGCGAGATTGAAATAATATCGCCAGTATCTACCCCGGCATCCTGGATATAATGCAATGTCGAACCGATCTCTGGCTCATTATTGAGCATAGCTCTAAAGGTCGCCATCACCCCGCGGTAGCTGGGCAGCACACCAGAATGCAGATTGATCACGCCATACTGAGGAATAGCAATAACCGCATCGCGGATAATCAAGCCAAAGCGCACCGAGATAATAAGCTCTGGTGCACTGGCGCGAATACGTTGGAGTCCCTCTAGCCCATTCACTCTATTATCGATATCAGCAAAGCCTTGTAGCTCGCAACCTGCCAATCGGGCGAGATCATCAAAACTCATTTTAGCAGCGGCGATTTGCCGTTTCTCAAAGGCAGCCAAATCCACCAATGGTTGCGGTAGCCGATGGTCAGCACCCACTTTTTCTGAAATAAAAATGTTCAGCTGATGGTCACTGAGGCCTTGTACCAGTCGAGTCAGGGCAATATGACTGGCTAGGTCTCTGTTAGTAAGGATTGTTATCTTCATACAAGGCTCTTTTTTAAGCCTTACTTTTCCACAATTACTCGTATGAAGCTACTGTTTCCGGTAGCATTGAGGCTCTAATAAAGGACTCTTTTCAATGGATCAACTCAGTATTATCCAACCCGATGATTGGCACCTGCACCTACGTGATCATCAAGCTCTCGAAACCACAGTCCCAGCGGCAGCCCGATGCTTTGGCCGCGGCATTATTATGCCTAATCTGACACCTCCAGCGACCACGGTTGCGGAGGCCAGTGCCTATCGCGATCGAATTTTGGCCCAGCGTCCAGAGGGATCAAATTGGCAGCCGCTGATGGTTCTCTATCTGACCGATAATACCTCGCCAGACGAAATTCGCGCCGCCAAAGAATGTGGGTTTATTCATGGCTGTAAGTATTATCCCGCCGGTGCTACCACCAACTCTGATTCTGGGGTGACCAACTTAAATAATATTCATCAGGTTTTGGAGACCATGCAGGAAGTTGGCATGGTGCTGCAATTGCACGGTGAAGTAACCTCTATCGACACCGATATTTTTGATCGCGAGGCGATATTTATTGAGCGCCACCTGCGCGGTTTAGTGCAGCATTACCCCAACCTCAAAATTGTTCTGGAACATATCACCACCTCAGAAGCTGCTGAGTTTGTAGCTCAGGCTGGCGATAATGTCGCTGCCACTATTACACCGCAACACCTGCTGTATAACCGCAACCATATGTTGGCTGGCGGTATTCGTCCGCATCTTTTTTGCCTGCCGATTCTAAAGCGAGATACTCATCAACAGGCACTGATCGCGGCAGCCACCAGCGGCAATAAAAAATTCTTTTTGGGCACAGATTCTGCACCTCATATACAGGGTAGGAAAGAGAGCTCCTGTGGCTGTGCCGGCTGTTTTAGTCACCATGCGGCGATTGAACTCTACGCTGAGGTATTTGAACAGGCTGGTGCACTGGATAAGCTAGAGGCCTTTGCCAGCAAACATGGCGCAGATTTTTACAGCTTGCCCTACAACAGCGAAACCATTTTATTAAAGCGCGATCCTTGGGAGCTGCCAGCAACAATTCCCTATGATGGCTCGCAGTTAGTCCCGCTTGGTGCTAGCACTACTCTAAACTGGAAATTGAGCCTCTAATGGAAATGCCTGAAGAACTTCTAGCTCCATCAAAAATGGCACAGCGTTTTCGCGGGTTTCTGCCCGTGGTAGTCGATGTTGAAACGGGCGGCTTTGATTCACGCAAAGATGCACTGCTGGAAATTGCCGCCGTTATTTTGGAAATGGACTTTCAGGGTAACCTGCAGATCAAAGAGAGCTACAGTAAAAATATTGAACCCTTTCCCGGTGCCAATATTGATGATGCGGCGCTAGAGTTTACTGGCATTGATCTCTACGACCCTGAGCGCATGATGGAAGATGAAGGTGAAGCACTGCGTGAAATATTTCAGCCAATTCGCCGTGAGGTCTCTAACTCTGGCTGCACCCGTGCGGTGATGGTGGCACATAATGCCCATTTTGATCTTGGCTTTGTGAATGCGGCTATAAAGCGCAATCAAATTAAGCGCAGCCCTTTTCACCCCTTTTCCTGTTTTGATACCTCGAGTCTGGCAGGGCTAGCCTATGGGCAGACAGTATTAGCCAAGGCCTGTCAGGCCGCGAAAATTGAGTTTAATAATCGCGATGCCCACAGTGCACTCTATGACACGGTTAAAACCGCAGAGCTCTATTGCAAAATTGTCAATCGATGGAAGGAGTTGGGGGGCTGGCCGCTACTTGTCGATAGCAGCCCGTCTTAATTTAGACCGTTATTTTGCAACCCAGAAATCGGCGTTTTCGATACCCGCTTTCTCAGGATTAAATACTGGGTCAATGCCCTGCCCTAGCTGCGTCTCATAATCTTTAAGTGCCACCAATGCAGGCTTTTGTAGAATTAATATAGCCACAATATTTAACCAGGCCATAACACCAACACCAACATCACCCAACGCCCAGGCAACGGCAGCGGTTTTTAGCCCACCATACATTACAGACACCAGCACCAATGCTTTGAGCGCAAAGACTAGCCAGGCGCGATGCACCTTGCGGTTGATATACATCACATTAGTTTCAGCAATATAGTAATAAGCAACAATGGTAGTAAAGGCAAAGAACAGCAATGACAGCGCCAAAAGACCACTGCCAAAACCAGGCAGGATAGTATCAAAGGAAGCCTGAACATAGCCTGGACCAGCAGCAACGCCAGCTAATCCCTCATAGAGCATGCCACCATCGGCGCCCTGCACATTGTAAAGTCCGGTCAGCAAAATCATAAATGCGGTAGCAGTGCAGATTAGCAATGTGTCGATATAAACAGAGAACGCCTGAACCAATCCCTGCTTAACGGGGTGGGAGACTTCGGCGGCTGCTGCGGCATGAGGTGAACTACCCTGCCCAGCCTCATTAGAATAAATACCGCGCTTTACACCCCACTGCACGGCCATTCCGATAATGGCTCCGTAACCGGCTTCCATACCAAAGGCGCTATTGAAAATAAGTTTCACCATGGCAGGTACGGCGTCTATGTTGGCGCCAATCACGATCAGTGCAATCAGAATATAACCTGCTGCCATAGCAGGTACGGCAATCTGCGCAAAATGGGCAATGCGCTTTACACCACCAAAAACAATTAATGCCAGGCTTAAGCAGAGAAATGCGACGGTAGCGATCGGCGGTATGCTCCAAGCATTATCCATCGCCATCACGATGCTATTGGCCTGAATCCCCGGCAGGCAGAAACCCATAGCGATAATGGTAGATGCGGCAAATAACCAAGCGTACCAATTTTGCCCCATGGCTTTTTCAATATAGTAAGCCGGACCACCACGGTACATACCCTTATCATCTTTCTCTTTATAGATCTGCGCTAATGTGGCTTCAACATAGGCAGTTGATGCGCCGAGAAAGGCAACCATCCACATCCAGAACACCGCACCTGGACCTCCCATAGCTATCGCTGTGGCAACACCAGCAATATTACCTGTGCCCACTCGCCCGGACAGGGACATAGCCAACGCTTGAAAGGAGGACACACCAGAGTCAGAACTGCGACCATCGAAAATCAATTTAGCCATATGACGAAAATGACGCACCTGTAAAAATCGAGTGCGCACAGAGAAATACAGGCCTGAACCCAGACACAGATAAACTAGCGCTGAGCTCCAAACGATACCGTTAAGATCATTGATAAACTGTTCCAAAACTTTTCCTCTAAGGTGCGAATTATTATTATTTTTCCAAAGCTGCTCTATCTGCTTGCTGAAATAAAGGGTCTATATCAGCTAGAAATTCTTCACTGGTCTGGCCCTCAACCACAAGTAAAGCTGGGGCAGCGAGTGTACTAGAATATTGCGGGAATGGGGAAAATTCACCCCAGCTCTTCATCTGCCCAACCGAGCCTATAATCACAACGACACCAACAAATGCGGCACAGCCACTCCAGCGTGCTCGCGATGACAGGTTGGTTGCCAGTGTCAAATTAGCGCTCAGCAGTAATAGCAAAATACTCATGGATGCCAACTGCTGCACCATGTCGCCAAACAGTGCCGAGCTGAAGTTGTAACTCAGGGTAGATAACAGCCAACTGCAACCAGTAAATAATAATGAGGCCAACAGAATAAGACTGTACTGCCCCAGAAAATGTGCCTCATGCCTAATCAGGCGACCCAACAGCGACCAAAATATTGCGCCGACAAAAATGGCTAACTGCGCACTGACAATCACTGGTATGGCATTTTTCCATTCCCACTCTGCCAAGGTACTGGCATAGACAGACAATAGCTGAGTGGCAAAAACCGCAACTAACAGTGGCAACCAGACCGACAGTCGATTGAGCTTATTGGTATCGCGTTCAAGCCCATGTAGTATCTTGGCATCTTCAAGAGGATAACTCTCAGCCACCAGTCGTAATTTAGTGCGCCCCAGTTTAATTTCTGCACCAGAGGTAAAGAGACTCTCGTCAGTACTTGGGTTTTTAATTACCTGCAGGCCATTGAGACTATCTAGGTCAGTAATCACCCAGCCATCACCACAGGCATTTAGCCGCAGATGATTGGCTGAAATATAGGGGTCAGATAGCACAATGTCATTATCGTACCCACGCCCAATACTGACTTGGTCGGCATCGATCTTAAAGTACTGGCGCCGCTTGCCACCCCAGCCCAGCACCTCAATAATTACTGCCATTGGGACACCTCCATAAACTTGCGCGTGAAGGCCAGTCCGTTTTCTTTGCTAACACCTGCAAGGGTAAAATGGCTAATAAGCGCACTCTCTTTATCGTCAACCGAACCCTGTAAAAACAGTATATCGTAGAGCTTGGGGTAATCCTTGTAAGCGCGCAGACAAAAAACATTTTTACTCTGCCGTCCGCTAGCTCCCTGAGTAAACCCATGGTCACATTGAAAGCCAGTAACATCTTCTTCGTCGGCACGATTGCCCGGCGCAAAATCACCAAATAATCTTTCGTAATAGTTATAAAACTGCCAGCTATTTAATTTATCCGCCTCGAGCCAGATAAACTGGTACTCCAAAATACCTGTCGCAAAGGTTGAGGTCATATAGATACTATCTTCACTGCGACAGGAGCGATCGGCACTTAGAAACTGGGCCTTATCATCGGAACTATTGGAACCGCCCCAGCATTTAACAAAAGGGGCCAACTCATCTAAAACCTGTGCCTCACCCAGGCTGATGGCCTGCCAGTTGCGTGCAAACAGACTGCTAAATTTTTCTTGCTGATCGGCCATCAGTTGCTCACCGATATGCAGCTGCATATTTTCTATCGCCGCACCCCGAGCGCGATAATCGCTGACCAAAGTATGTAACCGACTGACCGGAACCAAAAAGCTAACTTGGTTGCCGGCGGTGGCTACATTGATGCCCACAACCTGCCCCTGTCTATCCATTGTCGGGCCACCGCTCATTCCCGGATTTAAGGAACCGGTATAATGCACACGCGGGTGATAGCTGGCTCGATTAATCCCGTTGTAGGTACCGGGCACCACTGTCAACCCCAAATCTAGAGGATTACCCAGCGCATAAACTGGCATGCCGATCTCTGGTTCTTGAGTCGCCAACTGTATAAACTGACCCTCAAAATCCACCGCTTCTACCAGCGCTAGATCATTGATCACATCGACATCAACAAGTTTGAGTTTGCCAGTTTTATTAGTCTCGGTCAGGTATTCAATACGGTACTGCTGTGGCTCACTCGCGGCGAGCTGAATAACATGATAATTAGTGGCTATTAGTCCTGATTCATTGATCGGGAAGCCTGAGCCTATAGCGCTTTTACTACCAGAGGTAAGATCGATAATACGAATCTGTAAAACTGCAGATCTGTAATCCGCAAAAAGGTCGCGAGCGATATCATTCTGCGCACAGATAGAACTGCTCCATGCCAATATAAAAATAAAAGCCATCCTGACCATTGCAATTGCTTCCCTATTTTTTATCATTGTAATGCTCCAAGTTGGAACTATTATTTTGTTTTTTCATTCATTTTTTGTATAGACATTATCGCAGGCATAACCGCTGTTCACATAGCTATTTATCCGGCTCAGCGTTAGACTCTTGGCTGTTAATAACCCGCCATTTCAAACAGGTATACCTCACGATGACTGACTCGTTTAAAGAGAGCGCTCTTAAGTATCATACGCACCCGCTTCCCGGAAAGCTGGAAATCAGACCGACGAAGCCACTAGCCAATAAAAGAGACCTGTCTTTAGCCTATTCACCCGGCGTGGCACACGCCTGTGAGCTTATCGTAGATAATCCTACCGACGTCGCTTCGGTGACAGCACGAGGCAATCTAGTTGCGGTAATTACCAATGGTACTGCGGTACTGGGACTCGGAAATATCGGCCCACTGGCATCGAAACCGGTCATGGAAGGCAAAGCGGTTCTATTTAAAAAGTTTGCCAATATTGATGTGTTTGATATTGAGGTCGACGAGACCGACGTGGATAAGCTGGTGGATATTATTGCCAGCCTTGAACCCACCTTTGGCGGTGTAAACCTTGAAGATATCAAGGCGCCAGAGTGCTTTATGGTCGAAAACAAACTCCGCGAACGCATGAAAATTCCGGTTTTTCACGATGATCAGCACGGCACAGCCATTGTTGCCGCAGCAGCTATCTACAACGGCCTGCGTATCGTCGAGAAAAAATTTGAAGATGTAAAACTGGTGGTCTCTGGTGCCGGTGCTGCCAGTATTGCCTGTGTTGATCTGCTGGTAAGCATGGGCCTGCAAAAGAAAAATGTACGCATGATTGACCGCACTGGCGTTATCTATGCTGGCCGCAAAGAGGGCATGAATCCATGGAAAGAAGGCTATGCCGTTGAGACTAGCGATCGCACCATTGAAGATGCAATCGAGGGTGCAGATCTGTTTATGGGGCTTTCAGGCCCAGGTGTATTAAATGGTGAACTGCTGCAGAAAATGGGCGAGAAGCCCATTATTCTGGCCATGTCGAATCCAATCCCGGAAATTATGCCCGAGGATGCTATGGCTGCTCGTCCGGATGCCATTTTAGCCACGGGTCGCTCCGACTACCCCAATCAGGTCAATAATGTTCTGTGCTTCCCATTTATTTTCCGCGGAGCGCTGGATTGTGGCGCCTCGACGATTAATGAAGAGATGAAAATGGCGGCCGTAAAAGCAATTGCTGACTTGGCCACTAAAGAAACCTCTGATGTGGTAGCCGCGGCCTATGCCGATGAACAGCTCAAGTTTGGTCCCGATTACTTGATTCCTAAAGCTTTCGATCCACGCCTGATTGAAGATGTACCCATGGCTGTAGTCAAGGCGGCAATGGCCAGTGGCGTCGCGACCAGACCCATTGAGGACCTTGAAGCCTATCGCCAGACCCTGCATGAGTTTGTAAACCAAGCCGGTCTGTTTATGCAGCCGATTATTGAGGTGGCCAAAAAATCACCGGCACGAATCGTCTATGCCGAAGGTGAAAATGATGATGTATTAATGGCTGTACAGGCAGTGATTGATGAAAATATTGCCACGCCTATTTTAATTGGTCGTCGCGCCGGCATGGAAGTAAAAATTGACCGTCTGGGTCTACGTATTGATCTGGATAATGAGGTCGAGATATTTGACCCCAGCAACAATGATAAACATGACATCTACGCTGCCTACTACCACAAAATGGTCGGGCGCAATGGCGTCTCTGTGGATGCTGCACGCAAGATTATGCGTGATGACAATACCGCTATTGCCGCGGTAATGGTGGCCCGCGATGAAGCCGATGGCCTTATTTGCGGCAAGGTCGGTCGTTTTGATTTCCACCTGCGCGAAATTATGCATCTGCTTGGGCCAGAAAATAAAGATCAGTTAGTCTCTTCTGCGGCGGTATTACTGATGCCTGATGGCCCGCTATTTTTAGCCGATACGACGATGAACGTGGACCCCACTTCTGAAGAGCTAGTCAAAATTACCGAGGCCAGTATTGATCTGGTTAAGCGCTTTGGCATTGAACCCAAGGTGGCACTACTCTCGCACTCCAACTTTGGTACATCGAATAATCCATCGGCGAAAAAGGTACGCCAAGCCGGTGACGTACTGCGCGCGACCTATCCCAATTTGCAAGTCGATGGTGAAATGCATGTTCTCAGTGCGCTGAATCCAAAACTGCGCGACACAGTTTACTCTCAAGCCAATATTAATGGCCGCGCCAATGTCTTGGTAATGCCTAACTTGGATGCCGCGAATATTGCCATGGGACTGATTCGTTCACTGACCGATGCGCTGCTGATCGGGCCATTTATCAATGGTTTCCGCAAGCCAGCCCATATCGTGATTCCATCGGTTTCATCTCGCGGTATCTTTAATATGACGGCGCTGACGGTTGCCGATATTCAAGCCATGAAATAAAGAGCTACTTGTTTTGTAGTGACAGCGCCAAGTTATACAGCTGCTTTTTATCACCGCCAGTAATTTTGGCGGCGATGGAAGCGGCTTTGGTCAAAGGAAGTTCGTTCATCAGCAGACCGATAATTTTTTCTGCATCAACTGTTATCACATCGCTGGTGCCCATCTCTCCGCCAACCACTATGACTATCTCGCCGCGCTGTTGGTTGCTGTCTGCAGATATCTGCTGTAATAACTCATCTAGGGTGCCATGCAGATAGGTTTCAAATTTCTTGGTCATCTCACGGGCCATAAAGCTGGGCCTGTCACCACCGAATACATCCACCATATCGCTGATGGTATCGACGATACGATGAGGTGCCTCATAGCAGACCATAGTTTCCGGACCCGCTTTAAATTTACCCAAGGCTGTTTTGCGCTGACTGCTTTTGGCCGGTAAAAAACCGATAAAATGAAAGCTGTCGGTAGGCAAACCAGAGACACTGAGTGCGGAAATAGCGGCACAGGCGCCAGGGATAGGTACTACGCTGTACCCTTGCTGCCGAGCCTCTGAGACCAGTCTGTAGCCTGGATCTGAAATAAGCGGTGTACCGGCATCAGATATTAATGCAATATCATCTCCCTCGCCCAGACGCTTAAGGATTTTGTAACTGCTCTTTTTGTCGGCATGGTCGTGGTAGGCCACACAGGGCTTATCTATACTGAAATGGTCGAGCAGTTTTTTACTATGTCGAGTATCTTCACAGGCAATTACACTGACAGACTGGAGAGTCTCCACTGCGCGGGGTACCATATCACCCAGATTGCCTATAGGTGTGGCGACGATATACAACGTACCGGACTGATTTGAATTCATGACTATAAAAGCTCTACGTTTGATTGCCTTTGCGGGGTGCATCTTAGCCTTTATTGGGGGCTGTGCGCCAACCACAGATACAGTGAGAGCCCCGGCTATTACCATCATTGATGCGCCCGACATTTCCGTGCTGGAAAAGGCTGCTGAACTGCTGCTGGAAGCGGAGTTATCTGAGCAGCCCGATAGCCTGATTCTCAGCGCAGCTGGCTTGATTGCCAATGCTGGTGATATAGCGCAGAGCGCCAACGTGTTAGCGCGTATTAATCCGGACAATCTGCGTGACCCACAATTTATTGAATATAGCCTGCTCGGCATTGAGCTCGATTTAATTCTCGCCAACTGGGCTCAGGCCGCCGCTTGGTTTGAAACCGACCGGTTTATATTTCTCAGTGCAACATTTGATCGCATGCTGCGGCTGCGCACTCTGAGCCTGCAGTCAGATGCCAACTTTGCGCTGGGCAATTTTGAACAGAGCTTACTCGCCTCTATTCAGCTGGCTCAGACGCTCACCAAGAAATCCAAAGTGCGCGATATTCACAATAAAATCTGGCGCCAGCTCAATGAACTTTCCTATGCTTTCTTACAGCAGGGCCAGGACCATCAGAATGAAAGGCTCGCGGGCTGGCTACAGCTGGCTGAACTGTGCCGCAAGTATCAAAGCAGCCAGCAGGCTCAGATCCAGCAATACAATAATTGGCAGGTGCGCTGGAAAACCCATCCCGCAGCGCTTATACCGCCAACATCTTTCAGCGAAGGGTTTAAATACTCGGCACCTCCAGCTCAGGTGGCCTTGCTGCTGCCGCTGCAAGAACAATATGAAGTGCCCAGTTATACGCTGCTAGACGGTTTTATGGGTGCTTACTATGAGCTATTGGCGCAGAACAATGGCAGCGATGCACTGCCCAGTGATGTCCCCAGAGTGCGTATCTATGATACTTCTGTGCAGTCGGTACAGAAGGCCTATAACAATGCAGTTGATGACGGTGCTGCGGTGATTGTTGGGCCTATGCGTCAATCCGAAGTTGCAGCACTTCTGGCTGTACCTGAACTACCGGTGCCAACTATCAGCCTCAACCGCACCGATGACAGTACTGGCTTACAGGTAAGAAATTTATTTCAATTTGGTCTCTCACCTCTGGATGAGATGACTCAAATCGCCGATCGCGCCTGGCAGAGGGGTCAGCGCAATGTTGTACTTATAGCGCCGGACAATAGCTGGGGTAATCGATCAAGTGAATTTTTTAATCAATACTGGGCAAGCAAGGGAGGTGCTGTTTTATCGACTGTACCCTACCCCTCTTCAATCAATGATTTTACCCCGCTGCTAAAAGCACCTCTGCAAATTGATCTCAGTGAAGAGCGCGGCCTGCAGCTCAAGCGCTTTATTAATAGTCGAGTAAAGTTTACTGCGCGCCGACGCCAAGATATTGATCTGGTGGTGGTACTGGGGTATCCACTGAGAGCACGCCAGATTAAACCGGCACTCGATTTCCTCTACGCCTCCGATATCCCGGTTGTTGCCACGTCGCATATTTATAATGGCACTGAGCAGGTGGGCTTAGATAGAGACCTATCTGGCGTCGAGTTTATCGCGATGCCATGGACGTTGCCTGGACAGATGCCCAGACAGCTGCAACCAGATCAACGCCTGCACATCGCTTATCGTCATCTTTACGCCATGGGTTACGATGCTTTTTTATTGCATAGAAACCTGCCAAATTTAACCTCTGAGCAGGCGATACCTATTTTTGGCTCAACCGGCTTGCTGTCACTTTCTGATGGTATTATCAAACGACAGACTAAATGGGCGAAATTCCAACGCGGAAAAGTCAGGGAGATTCAGCCTTAATATAGGTACCGCCGCGTGGCATAGTAAGAGAATAGACCAACAGTAAAGAACGCTGCTTAGCACTCTGTAAAAAATACTAAACCGCACTATGGACAGTGAGGAGAACTCGATGGATTGTAAAAGTAAGGCGCTGCTATCTGGTGCCGCGGCTGAACAGCTAGCCTGCGAGTACTTGTTAGATCAGGGATTAACCCTGGTGGGACGAAACTTTCGTACTCACAGAGGCGAAATTGATCTAATAATGCAGGATAATAAAGACTTGGTATTTATCGAGGTCAGATTTCGTAAATCCATAAGATTTGGCAGCGCGGAAGAGTCGATTACCCGCCAGAAATGCGCGCGGCTAACCGCAGCAGCACTGGCTTATATGCAGTACCAGCACGTTGGTGAAAATACAGTAGTGCGGTTTGATGCAGTGGCTATCAGCCCTGAGTCGAACAACCAATCCGACTTTAAACTTAACTGGATTAAAAATATCTTAGCTTGAATTGGACGATTATGGATCAGCAGATTTTTAAGTATTTTCAGAATCAGATCGAAACAACTATGGTGGTTGGCGATGCATTTACTAAACCCATTGCCAATGCCGCTGAGAAAGTAACGGCGGCCCTGCTAGCCGGTAATAGTATCTTCAGCTGCGGAGAGCAGTCAGCGGTTTTGCTGGCACAACTATTTTCGGATTATTTGGCATTGGGCTTTGAAATTGAGCGACCCGGATTTCCCGCCCTAAATATCAATAAAATAGCTGAGAATACCACCGGCGCTCAGCGCTTCTCACAGGCCTTAAATACCTATGCACGCAGCGCCGATGTACTATTGGTCGCCAGCGCCGGTGAAAATAGCCCATCACTGGTTAGTCTTATTGAAACAGCAATCGAAAAAGATATGTCTGTTGTGCTACTTTCTGCTGCAAATGACGATTTATTAGCCGCCAATCTCGGCTACAATGATGTCCACATCAGTACCGCTGAATTTTCTGGTCAGCTGGCGGCTGCAGCACAGTTTCAAATAATCCAGTGCATCTGTGCACTGGTTGATCATCAGATTTTTGGAGGAGAGTAAATGCGACAGTTAACCCCAATTTTAGCACTACTATTTATACTGACTGGTTGTACCACTGTGGTCAGTTCAGTCACCGAGGGTCCGATTGAGACAGACCCCACTGATACCAATGTCGGTACTGATATTAATGACCTAAAAATGGATACCTATATCGGCGTTAATATTAAAAAGGCCGACGAGGCGCTGGATAAATCCCATATCAATGTCAATGTCTTCAACGCGGTCGTACTATTAACCGGCGAGGTGCCCAACCCTGAGATGAAGGTTCTCGCAGGTGATGTGGCCCGAGACTTTAACGGTGTGCGTCAGGTCCATAATGAATTACAGGTTCGTGGCAAAAGCTCTATTGTATCGCGCACTAATGACTCGCTGCTAACCGCCAAAATCAAAACCAAGCTGGCCTTTGATAAGCAGGTCAAGGCCTCAGATCTGCAGGTAGTTACCGAAGATAGCGTGATTTACTTGATGGGTAAAGTACGACAGATAGATGGTGAAGCAGCGGCTAATATTGCGCGCTCAAGCAGTGGCGTCAGGAAGGTCGTTAAGGTATTCGAATACGTCGACTAGAGACTCAAACAACAAACCTCTGAACAACGCTTATCAGAGGTTTGTTGGCAAGAGAGTCTAAACCAGTTCAATCGCCATCGCAGTAGCCTCGCCGCCGCCAATGCACAGGCTGGCAATACCCTTTTTACCGCCTCGCTGTTGCAATGCATGAATCAGCGTCACAATAATTCTTGAACCGCTGGCACCAATTGGGTGACCCAATGCGCAGGCGCCGCCGTTAACATTTAACTTATTGTGATCAATGCCGAGTTCTTTCATGGCGGCCATAGCCACGACTGCAAATGCTTCGTTTACTTCCCAGACATCAACATCTTCCACTGACCAACCAACTCGAGTAAGCGTTTTATTGATGGCGCTAACAGGCGCTGTGGTAAACCACTCAGGCTCGTGGGCCGACTGATCATAACCGTGAATCAAAGCGATAGGCGTGAGACCCTGAGCCTCGGCTTCGTCGGCCATCATCAGGGTCATTGCAGCTGCACCATCTGATATGGAGCTGGCATTGGCGGCTGTGACTGTACCGTCTTTTTGGAACGCGGGACGCAGCTGCGGGATTTTATCCGGGCGAGCATTACCCGGCTGTTCATCGATCTGCACAATAGTTTCGCCCTTGCGGCCTTTAATCGTCACTGGGGCAATCTCTGCATCAAACAGACCCTGATCAATGGCGGCATTAGCACGTCGGAGAGATTCAATGGCGTAGTCATCCTGCAATTCGCGGCTAAAATCGTACTTATTGGCGCAGTTCTCGGCAAAGTTACCCATGGGCAGGCCCTGATAGGCGTCCTGCAGCCCGTCATATTGCATATGGTCCAGCATCTCGGCACTGCCAAAGCGATAACCCTGACGCCCCTGAGGGATCAAATAGGGAGCCCTGCTCATGCTTTCCATGCCGCCAGCAACAATCACCTTTGACTGACCAGCGCGCAACGCATTGCCGGCCATCATCACTGACATCATGGCCGAACCGCAGACCTTATTGACCGTGCTGCAAGCAGTAGCCTGACTAACACCGGCGGCTAAAGCCGCCTGCCGTGCTGGCGCCTGTCCAAGACCTGCACTGAGCACACAACCCATAATCACTTCGTCGAGTTGATCAGTATTTAAACCTGATCGTTCTATCGCTGCGCGAATTGCAACGGCACCGAGTTCAGGGGCAGGTACAGCCGATAAACTGCCCATCATACCGCCCATGGGTGTACGTGCTGAAGATAAAATAGCTATGGCTTGAGACATTGAGAACTCCGTTCTAAATTTAAAGAAAAAAGGACTTACTTAACCACGCGCAACGAGGGTTTTGACTTTCCTGCACCTATGTCGGTGACAGGATTCGCCGCGGGTTTATCAGATTTAGTTTTGACCGCTTTGGGGCCCTTAGGCGGTTCAGGAGGCGGCGTGTCGTCGTCGGTCTCCGGTTCAAACACCATGCCCTGCCCATTTTCCTGGGTATAGATACCCATCACCGCACCAACGGGTAAATAGATATCAATAGGCATACCACTGAATCGAGTGGAGAGCTGCACAAACTCATGGTTCATGTCGAAATTGGTGACTGCGCGAGGCGCAATATTGAGTACTATCTGGCCATCGGTCACAAAATCCTGGGGGACTTCTACACCGGGATAATGTGCATTGACCACAATGTAAGGCGTGCAATCGTTATCCACTATCCAGTCAAAGAAAGCCTTCAACAGGTAGGATCGATTCGACCGCATCTTCATATTATCCGCGAATCTCGCGTTCGAGATCAGTCAGGCTCTCTTCAAATGATGGGCGCGCAAATAAGCGATCCATATAATCGAGTAGAGGCTTGACCTGACGATTGCTAGGCAAGTCGATACCCAGCTGAGGCAGACGCCAGAGCATAGGTCCCAAGCAGCAGTCGACCAGCGTGAACTCTTCGTTCATAAAGAAATCCATATCAGCAAAAATACTGGCCACACTGATTAATGACTCACGGAATTCTTTGCGTGCTACCTCGGCTTTTTTGCTATCTGGGCTAGCCACAATCTGATCGACCAAGGTACACCAGTCACGCTCAATGCGGTGAATCCACAGGCGACTCTGCGCTCGGGCTACCGGGTAAACAGGCAGTAGCGGTGGATGTGGAAAACGCTCATCCAGATACTCCATAACCACTTTAGATTCATACAGCGCTAGATCACGGTCGACTAGAGTCGGCAGTGTTCCGTAGGGGTTAGCCTCAAGGATTTCTTCAGTAACGCCGCTGGCTTCGATATCTTCGATATCAACAGTAACGCCTTTTTCCGCGAGTACGATACGTACTCTGTGGCTATACTGGCAAGTAGGATCAGAAAACAATGTCATCGATGATCTTCGCACAACAACCTCACATTTTTAAGAGTAAATAAAAGGGCAGAATTACTCTGCCCATAGCCGTTAACCCGGAGGCGACCGTTTACCACACCAGACTTAATTAGCCTAAGTGCGCTAGAAAGCTTAGTGAATGCCTTTCCAGTATTCGCGGTTCAGTAACACCGTTGGTACTAATAACAGTAACAGAAACAATAACACCATTTTGCCGATATGCTTGCGTTGCTCAGCCATTGGCTCAGAGATATAAGTCAAAAAGTTAACCAGATCATAAACGGCAACTTCATATTCCTCTACGGACATGCTGCCGGCTTGATTGATTTCAAAACGACCGCAGGGATCATCAAGAATATCAGCACCAGTCATCAGGTCACGCTTAATACCGCCATTGGCTGCCAGTACCGGACCTGGCGCGCATTCAGGCAAACCCTGCAAATCTAAAAGTGCATGGGGCATACCCACATCTTTAAAGACTCTGTTGTTCACACCCAAGGGGCGCGATGGATCGGCATAGAAGTTTTTCAGGTAGGTGTACACCCATTCTGGAGAACGCGCTCTAGCTACCAAGGTTAAATCTGGAGGTGTGGCACCAAACCAATCTTTAGCTCCATCGGCAGGCATAGCGATATTCATCAACTGACCGATCTTCTGGCCAGTAAATATCATATTATCCATCATCATCTGGTTGGGAATATCAATATCGTTGGCAACTCGCTCCCAGCGAGAATACTTAAACGAGTGACAGCCCATGCAAAAGTTAACGGCTAACTTAGCACCATTTTGCAATGACGCATCATTAGACAGCTGTGCTTCAAAAGGATCACAGTCGATGCTGCCACAGGATTTACTGCTTTCAGCACCCACGGCTTTAAGCGGCAGAACAACCAGTATAGCAACGACAAATACCGCACCTATTGTTCTCCAGAGCCCTATACCACCATCCATAGTGATGCGATCTGGCTCAGGCTTGGTGGTTTCCATTCTGGTCCAGAAGTAGATACCAATAAAGTAGCCAAAGTACAGAACAGTACAAATCTGGGCCAGGAATGTACGCTCTGGCGTCGGCGCCTTAACACCCAGGTAACCCAGGATAATAAACACAGCGGGCAATACTAGGATCGCGATACGACTGACGATGCCTTTATAGCGTATCGAGCGCACTGGGCTTCTATCCAACCAGGGCAGAACAAACAGAATAGCGATAGCAGCTGCCATAATAATAAAGCCACCAAGCTTATCTGGAACTGCTCTAAGCATTGAGTAGTAAGGAGTGAAGTACCATACCGGGGCAATGTGCTCAGGGGTCTTCAGGGAGTTAGCTATCTCAAAGTTAGCATGCTCCAGGAAGTAACCACCCATTTCAGGCATAAAGAACAGAATCGCACAGAACACGAACAGGAACACCACGATGGGCACCAAATCATGGATAACAAAGTAGGGGAAAAACGGAATGCCATCAATTGGATTGCCATCTTTGTCTTTGTGATTCTTGATGCTAACACCATCAGGGTTATTTGAACCCACGTCATGCAAGGCAATAATATGCATGACCACCAGTGCAATCAGAATGATTGGCAGCGCCACAACATGGAGAGACATAAAGCGATTTAGCGTAATACCTGAGATCAGGTAATCACCACGAATCCACTGCACTATATCCTCACCCACCACTGGAATTGCGCCAAACAGGCTGATAATCACCTGAGCACCCCAGTAGGACATCTGTCCCCAAGGCAGTACATAACCCAAGAAGGCTTCTGCCATCAGGGCCACATAGATAGTCATACCAAAGATCCATACCAGCTCGCGCGGCGCCTTGTAAGAGCCGTACATCAAGCCGCGGAACATATGCATATAGACCACGATAAAGAATGCAGACGCACCGGTACTGTGGGCGTAACGAATAATCCAGCCGAGGTCGACATCTCGCATAATGTACTCAACTGAGGCGAAAGCCTGCTCGGCAGAACCCTGGTAGCTCATCAACAACCAGATACCCGTAATCAGCTGAATAACCAGAACCACCATCGATAAAACACCGAAGTAGTACCAGAAGTTAAAGTTTTTAGGCGCGTAGTACTCCGCCATATGCCGATTCCACTCGCGTTTGAGTGTTGGCATACGTGAATCTATCCATGCGGCAAACCCAGTTTCATTGCTCATTACGCAACCTCCGAATCTATACCAATAATCACAACATCATCCGACTCATAGACATGAGGCGGGATTTCGAGGTTAGTCGGCGCAGGAACACCGGCATATACACGACCAGACAAATCGAACTTGGAGCCGTGGCAAGGACAGAAGAAGCCACCCATCCACGCATCGCCACCCAGATCTAGCGCACCAACATCGGGACGATACATAGGGGCACAGCCCAGGTGTGTACAGAGCCCAACCAAAATTAGATACTCTTCCTTTCCAGCCAAAGTACGGGCGCTACCAGCAACATAATCTGGTTGAGCAGCACTTTCAGAGGCGGGATCTTTGAGGATACCGTCGGTAATTGTATCAATGGTAGCCAGAGCCGCGGCATCACGACGCACTATGTAAACTGGCTTACCGCGCCACTCAACAACAAGGCGACCGCCGACTTCCAACTTGGAAATATTGACTTTTACTGGGGCACCAGCAGCTTTCGCTTTGGCGCTGGGCTGCCAAGATGAAACAAAAGGTATCGCCGCACCTACAACGCCAGCACCACCAACTACAGAGGTAGCACCAAGCAAAAATTTGCGGCGACTATGGTTGACACCGTCACTAGTCATGACGTTCTCCCTAAAACTTCAAAAATGGAATTCAAAACACGCGGACTCGCGCGTCAATAAAAAGGCGGTGAATCTTAACGGAAAGCTGACTTTTACGCAATAGCGGCATTGACCCAAAATAGGTTAACTCGCTGATTTTAATGCTAAAAAAAGGCAAAAAAAAGCCCGACCAATGGGTCGGGCTGTTCTTTTGATGCAGTGATTAACGCTTCGAGAACTGTGGACGCTTACGGGCTTTATGCAGACCCACTTTCTTACGTTCAACCTGACGTGCATCACGAGTCAAAAAGCCTGCTTTTCGCAGTGATGGACGTAAATTTTCGTCGTAGCTAACTAGCGCACGGGCGATGCCGTGGCGAATTGCACCAGCCTGACCAAAATTACCGCCGCCAGCAACAGTAATATTGAGATCAAACTTCTCAACCATATCGACAATCTCGAAAGGTTGACGAACGATCATCCGCGCTACTTCTCTACCGAAGTAAACGTCAATAGCACGGTTGTTAATAGTGATGGTGCCGTTTCCAGATTTCATGAAAACGCGGGCTGCTGATGTCTTTCGACGTCCAGTGCCATAAAATTGAGTATCTGCCATGGTCGCTTTCCGTTACAGTTCGAGTGTCTGAGGCTGCTGCGCAGCATGGGGATGATCCATACCAGCATAAACCTTGAGCTTTCTAAACATTTCCCGGCCGAGAGGTCCGCGGGGCAACATTCCTTTTACAGCTGACTGGATAACACGCTCAGGCGCTTTATCGATCAACTTTTCAAAAGTGATGTCTTTGATGCCACCTGGGTAACCGGTGTGGGAGTAATAAATCTTGCCTTTGGCTTTATTGCCTGTCACACCAATTTTCTCGGCGTTAACAACAACAACGTAGTCACCGGTGTCGACATGAGGGGTATATTCCGGCTTGTGCTTACCACGTAAACGTGTCGCAATTTCAACGGCCAGACGTCCCAGGGTTTTACCCTCGGCGTCTACGATATACCAGTCGCGTTCTACTGATTCTGCTTTAGCGCTAAATGTTTTCATCTTATCCTGCCTGGCTTTGGGGGATCCCAAAAAAGGGTGCGAATTGTAATGACGACTGGGACGTTGTGCAAGGCCTGTTTGCAGTAAAGTTTAACTTTTTTATGGACGGTGAGGCCGAGCTAGATATTCATGGCTCTGCATCTCCAAAAGCCGGCTTTGGGTGCGCTGGAATTCAAAGCCCAATCGGCCGCTAGAATACAGTGCATGCAGAGGCTCCGCTGCAGTAATGGCCAACTTTACATTGCGATCATAGAATTCGTCGACCAGGTTAATAAAGCGTCGCGCTGCGTCATCATTGATACGACCCAGTAGCGGAATATTGCTTATCATCACGGCATGGAACTCGCAAGCGATATCAATATAGTCATTTTGACTGCGTGGACCTTCGCAGATCGCCGTAAATTCAAACCACACGATATCTTCAGCCAACTTGATGACTGGAATCGGGCGGCCCTCTACTTCCAGATCGACGCCCTGCTTGATTTCGCCCTCTACTGGCACCAGCCGGTCAAAGGTATCACTAATAGCTTGGTCCGCCGCCTTATTTAAAGGCGAATGATATAGCTCAGCCTGCTCTAACGCTCGCAGGCGGTGATCCACGCCACCATCGACATTTAACACGCGGCAACGTTCATTGAGGAGGGCTATGGCTGGCAAAAAGCGCTGGCGCTGCAGGCCATTGAAATAGAGGTCATTGGGAATAATATTTGAGGTAGCTACCAGACACACTCCACGGGCAAATAGCTCTTCCAGCAGCGTACCCAGAATCATAGCGTCGGCAATATCACTGACAAAAAACTCATCGAAGCAGATAATGCAGGTTTCGCTGGCTATCTTGTCTGCTACCTTGCGCAGCGGATCAGCCTGGCCCTTAAGCTGCTTTAAATCCTGGTGCACACGACGCATAAAGCGATGAAAGTGCACTCGCATCTTGCGTTCAAAAGGCAGACTCTCATAGAAATTATCCATAAGATAGGTTTTGCCGCGACCCACACCGCCCCAGAAATACAGGCCCTCCTCTGGATACAGCTCAAACTTGGCGAATTTTTTTAGCAACCCGCCCAAGAGGCCCGCTGAGGGCTGACTGTGTTTTGCCACCAAACGCTGATAGAGATCCTCCAGCGCATCCACAGCTGCGGCCTGCGCAGGGTCTGCAACAAAGCCTTCGCGGGATAAATCTTTGAGGTAGCGTTGTTTGGGGGTAGGCATTAGACTCTATAGGATTGTAGATAAAGACGAACTTTAACGAGCAAATTAATTGGTTACAACCAAAACTCTCGGGCGCCAACAGATAAAATCTAAGTTACAATGACTTTATAGCAAAGAATAGAATATGGCAGGTGATCGCCGCTTCTGTTTACAAGGAATTACTCAAGAGGGGGAAATAACGTTGGCAACACTGACCGTGGTACTTATAGCAGCTGCATTCTTTTTAATCGGCGCCGGTATCGGACATCTCTACTCCCGCAAAACACAGGGCACTAACACATCTGTGCGCGACCTGGAGAAGCAACTTGAGTTAAGTGAGAAAAACCTCCGCCGCTACCAACAGGAAGTGACCGAACACTTTGTCACCGTTTCGCACCTGACCACCAACATGGCGCAGAGCTATCGTCAGATTCATGAGCATTTAGCCACCAGCGCTATTCGCCTAGCCAGCCCTGAGATTGGCAGACAGCTCCTTAAAGCGGGTGGTTCTGACCTGTCACTGCTGGACGCCGACGGCAATCCATTGATCAATGTCGAGGATATTCAGCCACCGAGAGACTACGCTCCCAAGGTGCCTGGCGGTATTTTGAGTGAAGAGTATGGCTTGGACGACAATGATCTCAGCAAGGACCACCCAGATGCAGCCAATAGCCCCAATGAGTCAGCAGATGATGAAAATAGCGACCCCACACTCAATGTCAGCTAACCTCAGATAACAAACGTAGCGAACAGGGAGGTTTGCTATCAATACAGTCTCAGTCCATCTAAGTCGTCTCGCCAATCTACTATTACCCAGCTCTTGCGCAACCTGTAAAGGGCGCTTGGAGCCTGAAAATCACTGCCTGTGCAATGATTGCATCAATGCGCTGCCCTGGCTGACAAGCCAATGCCAGCAATGTGCCCTGCCGCTTCCAACGCAAGGCAACAGACGCAATATCATCTGCCCCGAATGCCAGAAAAAAACACCGCCTTTTCGGCGCTGCGTGGCATCCTTTCACTATCAGAACCCGATCAACAAGCTAATTACAACCATTAAAACTAATCCTCATGCCCCTGAGCTGCTGCAGCTATCGGGGCTGCTGGCAACTACCATTGCTGATCGTTACGAGGCCACTGAGCTGCCCCAAATTATCATCCCACTGCCTCTGCATTGGCGTAAACTAACCCGCCGAGGATTTAACCAGAGCTATAGTATTGCCAGATCACTGTGCCTGAAATTTTCCGGGATCGAGCTGCGCAATGATATTTGCTATCGCCGCACCTATTCGCCCCCTCAACATCTGCAAGGCAAGCACCAGCGTCTGCGCTTTATGCGCAATGCCTTTGCCGTGCAAAAACGAATCGATGGCCAGTCCGTTGCTATCGTTGACGATGTGGTCACGACCAAAGCAACCGCGATTGCCGCAGCCTCCAGCCTGATAAAGGCGGGCGCCAAAAGCGTTGATATATGGTGTATTGCAAGAACAGGCTGGCATATTGCTGCGCCCTGACTCAGAATGCGGCCTATGAATAATCCTGTCGATAACAATCAAGCAATTACCAACAAAGTGTGGCTGCATATTTTCCAAGAAGCGCAAACAATGGCCCAAAAGGAGCCCGCGTTAGCCAGCTACCTGCAAGATACTATATTAGATCATGACAATATGGGTAATGCGCTGAGCTTCCATCTGTCCACCAAACTAGCCAGTACTGCAACGCCAGTGCAGATGCTGCGTGACATTATGGACAGAGTTTTTGCTGATCCAAAGATAATCAGCTGTGCAGCAAAAGATATCCAAGCAACCGTAGACCGTGATTCTGCCTGTGATCTCTACAGCTCACCCTTCCTCTACTTCAAAGGGTTTCTGGCCCTACAAGCCTACCGCGTAGCACATCACCTTTGGCTGCAAGATGAGCGCTCTCTGGCGCGGTTAATCCAGTACCGTATCTCGCTAAAGCTGGCCGTAGATATTCACCCTGCCGCAGTCATTGGCTGCGGACTGATGATCGACCATGCAACTGGGCTGGTGATTGGCGAAACCGCAGTAGTCGAAGACTCCGTCTCTATAATGCAGTCAGTAACCTTGGGCGGCACCGGTAAAGTCAGCGGTGATCGCCACCCTAAAATCCGCAGAGGTGTGCTTCTTGGGCCCGGCGCAAAAATACTCGGCAATATCGAAATTGGTGAAGGGGCCATGGTTGCCGCTTCCAGCGTAGTGCTCAAGGCAGTTGAGCCCCATGCGATAGTCGCAGGCGTGCCAGCAAAAGTGGTTGGCCATGTGGATATCGATGAACCATCAAAAGTAATGGATCATTATTTTAAGTGCCCGTAAGTATTGGCAAGCTTTGAACTGGATTAACAGCGCTGCCAGCTAAACGCCATCGCCTGGTCAATAGAGTCCGCCCTCAGCAACTGCATGAGTAACCTATCTACCCCAAGCGCAACGCCGGCACAGGGCGGCAAACCCGAGTCTAGTGCCGCCATCAACTTCTCATCTATGGCAACTGCAGGCTTATTTTGAGCGCTACGCTGGTCAGTTTCTTTCTCGAAGCGCTCTCGCTGTTGCACGGCATCGGTAAGCTCCATATAACCATTGGCTAGCTCCATGCTATTAAAAAACGCCTCAAAACGTCGGCTGACCAACTGGCCCTGCGCATTAAGATTTAGCTGAGCCAAGGCTGCTTGGCAGGCAGGGTAATCATAGATAAACACCAACCCATTCGGCAGCTGTGGCTCTACATTAAGGCTAAATAATAAATCCAAACAGTTGGCGCGACTCTCATGAGCCCAGCTCTCTGAGCTCGCCTCCACGGCCATCTGTTGCAAGGAAGCGATTTTAGCGCTGTGAGGGTCGACACCGAGAACTGATTTAAAGCATTCGCCATAACTCAGCTTAGTCACCACAAGCTGTGTATCTGCACCGACGTTGGCAAGCTGGCTAATGAGTTCTGCCACCTCAGCCATAAGTTGATGCTCGTCCCAGCCACAGCGATACCATTCGAGCAGGGTAAATTCTGGATTGTGGCGGCGTCCTGATTCAGCATCGCGAAATGCTTTGCCCAGGCAAAAGATATCGCCAGACCCAGCGGCCAGCAGCCGTTTCATAAAGTATTCGGGGGAAGTTTGTAAGTATCCACTATTACCGGATACCAAGGTGCTGATGCTTTCTATATTAATATCTGTGACAGTCGAGCGTGCCAGAACAGGAACATCAACTTCAAGTACCTGACGCTGCTGAAAAAAGCTGCGCAGGCTTTGCAAAAGCTCGCTGCGATAGTGCAACGAGCTCATATGAATACCAGGCTGCCATTGATCAGCCACTATTCTTTGACACGGCCCTGATATTCACCGGTGCGAGTGTCTACTTTAATTACATCGCCCTGATCCAAAAATAATGGCACCTTAACCACAGCACCGGTAATCAGCTTGGCGGGCTTGCTGCCACCCTGAGCAGTATCACCACGCAGACCTGGGTCTGTTTCAACAATTTCTAACTCGACATGGTTGGGCGGTACGACAGACAGCGGGGCACCGTTGTACAGAGTGACAACGCAGATATCCTGCTCGCGCAGCCATTTTAGCGCCTCACCAACGGCCTGCTCACTGGCTTGATGCTGTTCAAAGGTATCTGGTTCCATAAAGTACCAGAAATCACCGTCTTCATAGAGGTACTGCATATCCATATCAATCACATCAGCCCCTTCCAGCGACTCACCTGATTTAAAGGTCTTCTCTAAGACACGACCAGATTTAAGGTTGCGCAATTTAACGCGGCTAAACGCCTGCCCTTTGCCCGGCTTAACAAATTCATTCTCTAGGATAGAACAGGGATCTCCATCGAGCATGAGTTTTAATCCAGAGCGAAATTCATTAGTTGAGTAATTAGCCATTGTGGTCTGATCTCGAAAATTATAGAGGACGTTATGATACCTGAAGTGTCGACCTTTTTGATCAGTTTTGAGCATTGGTCAAGTATTTACCGCCAATCAAGAGCAAAGGATTGCTGAAACGCGCAATGGCTGACAAAAACTTGACTACAGTATAGGTTACAAGGGAGTTCAAGAACCTAAGATTACTAGGCCTAAACAGGGGCTCAACCCCCCACTAGCAATCGATCAGCATCTAAAAAAGGAATGTTAAACGTGCAGTTATGGGTTTGATAAAGGACAAAAATCTTTCCAAACTACTGGGGGAGATCACCCCAACTACTAAGCTATATCAGTCTGCCGGTAACACCACATCAGCACTGTTCTCTCAATTCAAAATAGCGATCTATTAATTATGTTATCTCAGGGTCTCCTGAATATATTGATCGTCGGAAATTCCTATGATGATGCCAACCGGTTTAGTAGCATTTTGCGCAGCGCTTACTATCAGGTCGATGCCAAACTCGTCAGTAATGAAGAGGAACTACAGAAATACCTGTCGATGCGTAATTGGGATTTATTATTAGCGCCAATAAACTATTCGACGCTGCCTATGCAAAATGTTTTTCAACGCATTCGCCGCAGCGAAAGAGATATTCCAGTAATTCTGATCAATCACGAATATAACCCTACCAAGCTTATTGAGGGCCTGCGCCTCGGCGCTCAAGACGTCGTAATAGAGGACCAGCATTTTCTGAAGGTAGTAGAGCGCTCGTTAGCAGGGGTTTATGAGCGCCGTCAATGCCGCGAATGTGAGCGCAAGCTGTCCCTTGCAGAAAAGCGTGCCCAGCATCTAATGGATATCTCACGCTTTCCCATCGCCGTGGTTCAGGAGGGTGCCTATGTCTATGCCAATGAGGCCTGTGCTGCCGTATTTTGTTTTGATCAACCCGACGAAATGCTGTGCCTGCCCATTATTGATAATATCGCTGCCAGCGATCGCGAAAAACTTACAGCCTATATGGTGCCGCTAGAAGCCCAGCATGAAATCATGCCGTTTGAGGCTGTGGTAAAAACTATCGATACTGAGGGCACCGAGCTCAATTCCTTTCTGGAAATCAATCAGATTCAATACGAGGGCGAACCGGCCCTGCAATTTACTATTAACAAAGACAAACTATTCGACGCCCATATCGAGAAGAGTGAAGAATTCTCAATCACTGAATACAGCGTCATTCAGCCACAGCTGGTCTATGAACTCATCAGCCGCGCCATTAGCAAGTCGGTACAGACCGGACAAGACAGTATCCTGCTAAATTTTCAAATGGACCGTTTTGATCAGCTTAAAGACGACTTGGGCATCGCCAAAGCGGAGAAAATTGCCCACTCATTAGTGGCCTATGTAGTGGATTTTTTCTCTCATAATGTCGACTGCGGACGTCTGACAGAAAATGCTTTTATTGTTACCTTAGCTGAAACTAACGAAGAGGAAGCGTTGGGAATAGCCACTGATATCGCGCAAAAAATAAGCCAAGAAGTATTTGATATCGACAATGAAACCTTCTCTTTGACAGTTGCCATAGGTGGCATATTGCTCAATGAAAACGTACCCTCGATTGAGCATGCCCTGGCTCGAAGCCAAGAAGTCTTTGACGAGCTGCGCGACGAACAGGGTGTTGGCAATGGTGCCAAATTCTATATGCCAAATATTCATTCGAATGAGGTATCAAAAAACGAAGCGGTAATAATTACAGCCAAACGTCTACTGAGTGACGAACTTTTTTCAATACGCTACCAGCCCATAGTCGCTCTCACCGGCGGCGGCAGCGACAAAGAATATTATGAAGTGATTCTCGGTGTGAACAAATCAGTTGCCAGCAGTGAAATTCCCGCTGACTTTATCAATGATCTATTTAAATCTGATATTGCTGCCAAGGTTGATCGCTGGGTGATCAAAAAGGCTCTAGCCTCATTATCAAAGAAACTCAGTATCAGCCCACAAACCCAATTATTTATTAATATCAGCACCCAATCGTTTTCCAATAAGGCCTTTTTGTCCTGGCTAAAAGAGGCATTTAAAAAAACCAAGTTACCCACCAATGCTGTAATTTTTCAATTTCGTGAGACTGACGCCATGCGTTACCTTAACAAGGCCGCGGCCATTTCCTGTCTCTTATACACATCTGACGCTGCCGACGAG
>CAJXVK010000012.1 GCA_913060735.1 uncultured Cellvibrionales bacterium | reverse complement strand
TGACAAGCTTGCTGGATGGGAGTTGGATCAACCCTATGTTCTGGGCCAATTTTCGGCTAGTGCTGGCGTTGCTGCAATCACAGTGGGTGATACAACAAAGCCCAGCGAATTAGGTGTTGTTGATCGCCAGGGGCGCGTGCAGACGATCACCGATCTCAATCGCTCTCTGCATGATTCTGTTCAGCTAGCCACCGTTGAAGAGCATATTGTTAAGTCGAGCGTTGATCAACGCGAAATACAGTATTGGATAATGCGCCCGCCAAATTTTGATGCCAATAAATCCTACCCGATGATGCTGCAAATACACGGCGGGCCTTGGGCGTCCTATGGGCCGCAATTTGCAGCGAATAATCAGCTGTATGCGGCGGCGGGCTATGTGGTGGTATACGGCAATCCCCGAGGCTCTACCGGTTATGGTGCGGACTTTGCTCATACCATTGATTTTAATTTTCCAAGTCGCGATTACGACGATCTTATGGATATGGTTGATGACACAGTTGCCATGGGGTTTGTCGATAAACAGCAACTCTATGTTTTTGGTGGTAGTGGTGGAGGGACTCTCACTGCTTGGATCGTGGGTAAGACAGATCGCTTTCGTGCAGCGGTAGCGGTAAATCCGGTGATCAATTGGACTAGTGCCGCGTTAACCTCCGATGTTGATAAGCTCATAGCCAGTTATTGGTTTGCTGATCTGCCCTGGGAGAATCCAACGGATTATTGGTCATACTCACCACTGTCGCTAGTGGGCAATGTGACCACGCCAACCATGCTAATTACTGGAGAGGAGGATTGGCGCACACCGATTTGGGAAGCAGAGCAGTACTTCAATGCCCTGCAGATTGAAGGTGTCGAAACGGCGTTAATTAGAGTGCCCGGTGCTAGCCATCAAATTGAACATAGACCCAGCCAATTGCTTGCCAAGGTCAATGCCATCTTGGCTTGGTTTGAACGGTACTCGAAACCTTCTGATACTTCCAAAGACCAATAGCATTTGATAGCAAATTTTACAGGGTGAAAAAATTTCAGCTCAAAGCTAGAGGGCAGGTATTGCGCCAAGTGCTAGAGATAATTTCAGAGAGACAGAACATGGCAGTAGCGACAGATAAATATAATTTGGACTCCTTTTATATTAAAGGACAGTGGCAAGAAGCAAAAACCAGTGGTAACACAATCGATCTGGTAAACCCAGCAAACGCCAATATTATTGGCCGCTTGGCGCTTGGCAATGCCGAGGATGTTGATAGCGCGGTGATGGCTGCAAAGGCAGCACTGAGGACTTTCCAAGTAACCTCGAAAGCTCAGCGTCTCGAATATCTTGAAAAAATTCTTGCCGTTTACAAATCTCGTTATGACGACTTTGCGGAAGCCATTCGCCTCGAAATGGGTGCCCCTATTACGTTGTCTCGTGAGGTGCAGGCCTATACCGGAGTGGAGCATCTCGAGTCGACTATTGCCGCCCTTAAAGATTTTGATCTGACGCAAACAAAGTCTGGTTACAGCCTTCACCATGAGCCTGTTGGTGTCTGTGGTCTTATCACACCTTGGAATTGGCCGATCAGCCAGTTGGTCGCTAAGGTGGCACCGGCTATTGCTGCTGGTTGCACCATGGTGGTTAAGCCATCAGAGTTTTCACCTTTGTCAGCGCAGTTATTTGCCGACGTTATCGATCAGGCTGCATTACCACCGGGTGTATTTAACTTGGTCAATGGAGAGGGTCCGACGGTGGGAGCGGCTATTAGTCAGCATCCTGAAATTGATATGGTGTCCTTTACCGGCTCGACCCGTGCGGGTATTGCCGTTGCTCAGGCAGCGGCAACTACTGTCAAACGTGTTTGTCAGGAGCTGGGTGGAAAATCACCGATGATTCTGACCGAAGGCATTGATCTTGAAACTGTCGTGCCTGAATGCGTATGGCTATGTATGGAAAACACAGGCCAATCCTGTAATGCCGGTACCCGTCTCCTCGTGCCTGAAAGTCTGCATGATGAGGTGGTTGAGATAGCCAAGAAGGCCGCTGAGTCTTACGTGGTAGGTGACCCCGCAAATGAGGCGACGCAGCTTGGTCCACTGGCTAATCGTGGGCAATTTGAAAAAGTAACCTCTATTTTGCAAGAGGCTGAAACTGCAGGGCTTGAGCCTATAACAGGTGGTTTGGGTCCGGTGGTAGATTGTAGTGAGGGTTATTTTATTAAGCCCACTATTTTTGCCAACCTGAACAAGGATCAATTCATTGCAAAAGAGGAAGTCTTTGGCCCAGTGCTGGCGGTGATGCCTTACAAAACACAGGAAGAGGCGATCGAAATTGCCAACGGAACACAATACGGTCTCTCTGCCTATATCTATGCCAAAGAAGACTCTTCTGCTGAATACATCGCTCAACAGATGAAATGTGGGATGGTGCATATCAATGGTGCACCACTGGTGACTGAAGCGCCCTTTGGTGGCTATAAACAGTCAGGGAATGGTCGCGAGTGGGGCTTGCTTGGTCTGCATGAATTTCTTGAAGTTAAAGCGGTAATGAAGGTTTCCTAATGATAACTATTATAAAAGATTCTGCCAAATGAACGCGCCGAGAGAAAAATTTAGTAGTCGCCTGGGCTTTGTTTTAGCTACCGCCGGGTCGGCTGTGGGTATAGGCAACCTAGTGGGGTTCCCTGTTAATGCCGCGAAGAGCGGTGGTGGAGCCTTTCTGCTGGTTTATCTTGTGTTTGTATTTTTCGTCTGCCTGCCTGTATTGATGGCTGAGTTGGCTATGGGGCGGCATACCAGAAGTAATCCGGTGGGTGCCTATAGTCAGATTTCACAGCATCAGCAATTTTGGCGCCTAACAGGAATTCTCAAGATTATTACACCATTTATGATTGGCGTATTCTATATGGTGATCACTGTTTGGCTTTTTGGTTATCTGGTGATGTCTCTTTCGGGGCAGCTGGAATATCTCGCCAGCCCGGATAGTTTTGATAGCTATATTAATAGCCCATATATCTTCGTCGCCATGTTGCTAGTGGGTGCCATGGTGTTTTTGATTTTAAATTCAGGCGTTCAAAGAGGAATTGAGCGCGCAGCTAAAGTGTTAATGCCGTCATTGTTTATTATGTTACTAGTCTTAGTGATCTTCGTGTTAAGTCTTGATAACGCTATTGCTGGAGCGCGGTTTTTTCTGGTGCCTGATATGACCAAATTAAATGCAGGCGTTATTAACAATGCACTGTCTCAGGCATTTTTCTCTTTATCATTGGGCATGGGTATCCTTATTACCTATGGCTCTTATCTCGATAAACGGGACAATATCGTCAAAGCAGGTTCTATGGTTGCTCTGGCAGATACCACGGTAGCTTTTATTGCAGGTTTGATGATACTGCCAGCGGTGTTTTACTTTAACCCACAGGTAAATACTGACGAGTTAAGCGATTCATCTGTCAGTTTGATCTTTGTTCTGTTACCGAATATCTTCTTAACGCTTCAAGATACGATAGGATATTTTGGCGCCCATGTGGTTGCTACGGTATTCTTTTTGTTGGTTTTTTTCGCCGCCATTACATCATTGGTGTCCATCATAGAGGTGCCAGTAGCCTATTTGATCGACGAAAAAAATATTCATCGCAAGCGAGCATTAAAGCTGTTGGCCATCATCGGTGGCGCGTTGGTGGTAATGTCGGCATTATCCTTTGGGCTGCTGACAACATTCACCGAATTTATGACTTATGCCGGTCAGAGTAAATCGTTTTTTGATGTTATTGTCGATGTGTTTTACGACACAATTTTGCCTTTAAATGGCCTTATGGTCTGTTTATTTGTTAGCTTCCGATGGAAGCACCATCATCTCAGTCAAGAGCTGAGACTGGGCAATAATAGTTATGCTGGATCTTGGTTAGAAAAATATATGAGTTTCTCATTAAGTAGTTTTATTCCAGTTATTTTGCTGCTTATTTTTTGCAATACAGTAGCGCAAAAGTTCTTTGCTTACAGTTTATTGGGCTTCTAATCCATTGCGTGTGATGGGGTTATGGCATGCCTTTTTACTAAACTTGACTGTTCGGGCTTCACTCAGGCCTTCAGCTACATGTTAAAAGACAATTTTAGAGGGGAGAGGAATGAAATATCTTATCTATTTTTTGCCATTTT
Organism: uncultured Cellvibrionales bacterium; assembly: GCA_913060735.1. Taxonomy (GTDB): domain Bacteria; phylum Pseudomonadota; class Gammaproteobacteria; order Pseudomonadales; family Porticoccaceae; genus HTCC2207. The sequence goes on along the minus strand of CAJXVK010000012.1, from coordinate 24,144 downwards.
TACTGCTTAATGCGCAACCTATTTTTGCTGAACAGAAAATGGTTTTGAACTGTGGCGAGTTAATTGATGTGGAGACTCAAAAGGTACTATCGAGTCAAATGATAACGATTGATCATCAGCGCATATCTTCGATTCGTTCGGCTGATCAATATGAGGGTGATGCCCAGGTTGTCGATTTATCAGAATACACCTGCTTGCCGGGGCTCATAGATATGCATGTCCACCTAATGATAGCTTTATCAGCTGCATATGAGCTGGAAAAAGTGACTCTTGGAGCTCCTGACTTAGCCTTTTTAGCCGCCCGACATGCTGAGCTTACGCTGATGGCGGGTTTTACTACTGTGCGTGATCTTGGTGATCGAGCTGGGGTTGCAGTCGCATTGCGCAAAGCAATTCAAAAAGGCTTAGTCATCGGACCACGGGTATTTACCTCAGGAAGGCCGCTATCTAGTACCGGTGGGCATGACGACCCTACCAATGGCTGGCGGGCAGGTCTGCGAGGCGACCCTGGACCTGTCGAAGGCATTGTTAATAGTGCTGAGGATGCGCGAAAGGCCGTTCGGCAACGTTATAAAAATGGTGTGGACCTAATTAAGGTTATGGTCACCGGCGGGGTGTTAGACCTGACTAAAAATGGACAGAGTCCCCAGTTCTTTGATGATGAAATCGAGGCTATTGTCGCAACTGCGGATTCTTATGGATTTAAAGTAGCCGCTCATGCCCATGGTAACGAAGGAATAAAGCGGGCAGTTCGTGCTGGTGTAGCGAGTATAGAACACGGAACATTTATGGATGCCGACACCATGGGGCTGATGAAAAAGCATGACACCTATTTGGTGCCGACCATGCTTGCGGGTGATTTCGTCACTGGAAAAGCCAAGATCGATGGCTATTTTCCAGAAATAGTTAGGTCAAAAGCTGCACAGATTGGGCCAAAATTGCAGACGACATTTGGTCGCGCCTACAAGGCTGGAATCAAGATTGCGTTTGGGACAGATACCGGTGTATCAGCTCACGGCGACAATGCCCAAGAGTTCGCGTTAATGGTAGAAGCGGGGATGTCACCTATGGAAGCGATTATTTCAGCAACAAAAGCTGCTGCCGACCTACTGGGTGAGAGTGATCAACTGGGATCGATTAGCATTGGCAAATATGCAGATGTGATTGCGGTTAAGGGCAATCCGATTGAGGATATTACGCTATTAGAAAATATTAATTTTGTGATGAAAAATGGCACGATATATAAGGCAGAGTAATCACATTTGCCTTTAAGGCTATCGGTTAGCTCCGTAAAATATTTAATCATGCTTGCGCTTTTTAAGAAGATGCGAGAGGAAAGTCAGTCAATTAAAAGGATAGTCGTACGATGCATTTGGCCTTAACTGAAGAACAAATATTAATTCGAGATATGGCGCGTAAGTTTGCGGTGGCTGAGCTCGAGCCGATTGCCGCACAGCTTGATCGAGATGAGGATCCAGTTAAAAACCGACAGCTTTTTTTAGCTAACCTAAAAATGCTCGCTGAGCTCGGCTTTATGGGTCTGAATGTTAGTTCAGACTACGGAGGAAGTGAAGCTGGTGTGGTGTCCTTTAGTGTGGCGATTACAGAAATAGCCAGAGCCTGCGCTTCAACGGCAGTTACTATGTCAGTGACAAATATGGTGGGTGAAGTTATTCAAGCCGTGGCTAATGAAGAGCAAAAGCAACAGTACTTACCTAAGCTATCATCCGGCGACTATGCAGCAGGGAGTTTTTGTTTGTCTGAACAGGGCGCCGGTTCTGATCCTGCGGCAATGAAAACAAAGGCGGTAAAAGAGGGCGATAATTGGGTTATCAATGGCAGTAAGGCGTGGATAACCAGTGCAGAATATGCCGGAATATTTGTTGTTTGGGCGGTTACCGACCCCGATGCGCCGAGCGGTAAAGGTATTTCGTGTTTCCTAGTTGAGGCCGATACTCCGGGCATAACCGTTGGCAAAGCAGAAGAGAAAATGGGTCAGCATGCTTCGGCAACTAACAGCGTTATCTTTGATGACTGTCGCATTCCCGGTTCTGCATTGATGGGGGAGTTAAATGATGGTTTTCGTATAGCGGTAGCTGAGTTGGCGGGTGGACGAATTGGTATTGGCTCTCTGGCGTTAGGGCTGGGTTTTGCGGCCATGGATTACGCGCGTCAATACACCACCGAGCGAGAGCAATTTGGTCGTACTATCGCAAACTTTCAGGGCTTGCAATGGATGATGTCGGACGCTTATACACAGTTGGAAGCGTCGCGGTTATTGATCATGTACGCCGCCTGTTTAAAAGACAGCGGCCAACCTTTTAATAAAGCGGCAGCCATGGCCAAACTTCATGCAACAGAAACCGGTAACAAAGTCTGTTATACCGCTCAACAATTGACCGGTGGCATGGGGTATGCACAAGACTGCCCACTTGAGCGCTATGCCAGAGATGTGCGGGTAACCTCGATTTATGAGGGAACGAGTGAAATTCAAAGGCTCATTATTGCTCGTGAGTTACTGAGCGAAGTGTGAAATGACTGCCAATCAATAACCTGATGACAAAATAATGACACTAAGTCATACAGTTTATCAATAAGAGGGAGTAGCGAATGAATCGAATGTTTCAGATTTATATTGTACCCGCCGCAGTGTTTGTCTCTGTGGTTATGGGCGGTGGTTATGGCACTGGACGCGAGGTAATTGAGTTTTTCACCCGCTACGGCCTTTTGGGAGGTCTTTTTGGAACAGTCGTTGCCGCCTGCGTATTCGCATTGGTGCTCGCCTGTACCTACGAATTTGCTCGTGCCTTTCAGGTATATGACTACCGGAGCTTCTTTAAACGGCTTATTGGTCCATTCTGGGTATGCTTTGAAGTCCTGTACCTGCTGTTGTTTTTATTGGTGCTTGGCGTCGTAGGCTCAGCCGCGGGTAATATACTTGAGCAGGAGTTTGGCATATCCAGCTATATCGGTATGGCCGGCGTATTAGTAGTAGTGGTTGCGCTGGTGTATTTCGGGCGCGAAGCAGTGGAGAAAGTACTCACGCTATGGTCGATCGGCATGTACCTTATATTTGCCTACTATTTTCTCGAGATACTCAATAACAGTGAAGTTGATATCTTGCAGTCGTTAACTCGCGGTAGCATTGAACCCGGTTGGCTGCAGGGAGGTATTCTCTATGCCATGTACAACTTAGCCATTGCACCCGTATTGCTATTTTCCACTCGGGCGATCCAGACGCGGCGCGAAGCTTTGCTGGCCGGTATTATTACAGGTGTTGTCGTTATGGTACCCGCGGTGCTCTTCCATATCAGCTACGCGGCTGGTTACCCTGAGGTATTGGAGCAACCCGTTCCCAACTACTGGATGATCTCAAAATATACAACGCCATTATTGCTGGGGATCTTCCTAGTGGCGCTGTTGGGTACTCTGGTTGAGACCGGTGCTGGATTGGTACAGGGCCTTATCGAGCGTATCGAGGCTGTGATTAGTCCAAGTGGGGATAAGGCTCTGAGTCAGCGTGCCAAGGCCGCTATTGGAGTTACTACCCTGATGCTCGGAGGACTGATCGGCTCGCTGGGTATAGTGGCTTTAGTGGCTAAGGGATATTCGGCACTTTCGGTGGGTTTCGCTCTGGTTTACATTATTCCTATCTGTACTTTGGGTGTGGTCAAAGTTATCAAAGCCCGCAGTGAAATCGCATAATGTAATTAGCTGCCAGAGAGCCGCCAGACTGCAATACCATGGGGTTCTATGCGGGTACTTCCCAGCATCAGGCTTGCGCCGGAATCTAGTGGCAGTTCCTGAGGTTGGTCTGAGTAGTTAAAGGCAAACATCAGATCGCCTCTTTGGCACACTCTGATATCAGTAGCAAATCTATAGGTTTGGATATTCGCCTGCTGGCAATACTGCTGGAAAAAATCCAATAAAAACTCTCGGTTGGTCAATGTGCCAATATAGGTTGTGCGATCTTGGCGCACCACGGCGGGCTCGCCATTATCATAGCGGGCCAAAATCTCTGACTCCCCAGCATCTATTTGTTCGCACCAGCTGCCGCTCTGATATTGCTGCTTATTCCAGCTTAGGCCTTCCATACAGTCGGCGCGCAAGGTTTCGACTGAGAGTATGCGAATGGGGATTAGCTGCTGTAATAACCCTGGCGGCAATATGGCGGGATAGCCAAACTCTGAGGTTTTGGCGCCAGCTCTGGGGCCAAAAATAAATTGGGCGCTGCTGGCTTTGCATTTATCCACAAAGGCCTGATCAACGATCGGCAGGCTGGGGGCGATAATTAGTGCGTAGACTGTGAAGTCAGAATCCACCGAGATAAAGTCAATATTAACCCCCAGTTCTCGCAGTGCGCTGTAGTAACTCAGCTGCACATTATTAAAGTCATAGGCTTGGCCCTGTTTTTCAATATCGCTTACCCACAGCCCTTCGGCGCCGGTAATAATGGCCACAGACGCTGGCTGTAAAGGCTGGTTGCCAATATTTAATGCAGCCACTTCAGCCATTGCTTGCTCTACTTCTGCCCAGGCTTCGGTTTTGGAATTGTCCGGGCGCAATAGCCCGGCATGCATTTGCTCTTGGGCAAAGGGCGCCTGCCGCCAGCGGAAATAGCAGACACAGTCGGCACCATGAGCAAAGGCCTCTAAGGTCCAAAAGCGAATCATACCCGGTGCTGGGCGGGGGTTATTATTGGCCCAGTTAACTGGCCCCGGCTGTTGCTCCATCACCCAGAAACCACGGTTTAATAGCCCGCGGGTTTGATCATGATAATAGGTGGCAAAGTCCGGGTGCCCGGTACGCATATAAGGTCGCAGCTGTTCTGCTGGAGCGCCGGTCATCAATAGATCGGTACGCCCTAGTGGGTAGTTATCGTAGCTGGTGAAATCCAATGGTGCGGCCAGAGCAAAGTTATCCACGGCTGTTTCATTCATGGGGATAAAATTATGGGTAATAAATTTGTCCGGTGCATGCGCGCGAATCATCTCAACCATAGGGTTGTGATAGTTAATCACCTGATCTGAGGAGAAGCGACGATAGGCCAGACGATGGGCTGGACTGGTTTCGGTCACTGCACCTATGGGTAACTCTATCTCACTAAAATCCCGATACTCCATCGACCAGAAGACATTGCCCCAGTCGCTGTTAAGCTTATCTATGCTGGTGTAACGCTGCTGGCACCAGTCTTGAAATGCGTCGCGGGCAAGTGCAGAGCCACTAAGGGCAGTATCATGACAGCACAACTCATTATCTGTTTGCCAACCGACCACGCCCTTATGGTCGCCATAGCGTTTGGCCAGAGCTTCGGTAATACGCAGTGATTCACGCAGATAGTCGGCACTGGAAAAGTCATAGTGGCGACGTGAGCCAAAACCTCTGGTGCGGCCGGTATCTGGGTCTACGGGTAATATTTTTGGGTACTGATCAATCAGCCATTTGGGTGGTGTGGCGGTGGGGGTGCCCATAACCACTTTAAGACCGGCATGGGTCAGGCTCGCAATAGCTGCATCCAGCCAGTCGAAGTTATATTCTCCGGGGTTGGGTTCCAGCCTTGACCAGGCAAATTCGCCGATACGCACATAGGTTAAACCCAGTTCGGCCATCATTGTTGCGTCTTGGTCCCATTGCGACTGAGGCCAGTGCTCTGGGTAGTAACAGACTCCAAACATAGGGTTACCTTACTTAATTATTTGCGATAGAACTTAAGGCCGCTGGCCCAGAGATGGGGAAAGCCCGGCCAGGGGTCTGTAAACTTATGATCGGCCCCCTCGTACTGCTGGCTATCTTGTCGCATGGGTAAATAGTCACAGCGGGTCGCATCGCTTTTAACATGGCAGTCTAAAAATGCCAGGCTCATATGTTCAATAACCCGATTAATGGTTTCACTATCCCAGCTGGGATCGAAGTAATGGCCCAGTTCAAAGTCTGTGGCAAATGAGGCCGCTGGCGCTGGATGAGGGCCGATATTATGTCGTGCATCTTCAAACACCAGCATGTAGTTGTGCTCAGAGCCCATCTGATCATGGAGTTTCTTAACGCCATTTTTAAAGCCGGATGTATTGTCTTGGTCACCGGCAAAGAAAAAGGTCGGCACGCTGATTTTGCTCATGGCCTCTGCGCTATGAACATCATATTCACCACCCCAGGGGGCAAAGAGTTGCGCCGCTTTCCAGCGTGGATCTACTTCTTCTCGGCCGCCATAACAGGAGTTGAGGGCAAAGGGCAGAACCAGAGCGACAGCAGCGGGAGTACCGATCTTACCCAGTTGCTCTGAGTTAAAGGAATAGCAACCACCAATGGTATTGATGGCGCCAAAGCCGCCCATGGAGTGGCCAATAATCGCGGCACTATCTGTATCGACTATGCCGGCGACGGGAGTCTGTTGCTCGGTAAAGTGATCGAGCAAAAATTGCTGGTCTCTAGCTCGGTTGTAGAAGGTACTAATACCTCCTGCGGGACGGTCTGCTTCTGTCTTGATCTCTGTATTGGTTGAATCTGTATGGTCTATGCCCACAACGATATAGCCATGGCTGGCTAGATGCTCTCCCAGATAAAACATCTGGGTGCGATAGCCGGTAAAACCATGGGATAGAAGAATCAGCGGAAAGCTGCCCTCGCTGAGCGCTGGCGCATCGCGATAGGCATTGCCCTGCAGTTCAAAGGGCTGTTGCAGTCGCGTGACATTTTTATAGGTGGCCAATGGGGACTGCTCTGACACCTGCGCTGGATACCAGACTTCCAGTACCAGCGGTCGCTCGATCTTAGTAATAAAATTAGCGGTGTTTAAGCGCTTGGGATCAGTGGCCGTGATGGTACTAACGCCGACATCATAGGTCCCAGAGAAGGCTAATTCGGGCGTTACTGGCGGCTGTTGGGTATAGAGTTGTTCTGCACTGATGGCAAGACTGCTAATAAGCATCAGAGTAATAATTGCGGATATCCGCAGCCCATTAATTGTCACTCTGTACCCCTTTGAATACCTGTTATCAGGTTTTTATTTTTGCGCTCTTTATCTACGTTGTTGTCACCGCAGAATCGCGTTATTGTTAACCCCATATTAAAACAAAAACAGGCAGGTAAACAGACTGTGATCAAAGTCTGTGGGTTAAAAAGCCGGCCTACAATTAAGAGGGCGTCCCATGGGCGAATGTGCAAACTACCCAAGTCTTAAGGGACGCTGTGTTCTTATTACCGGGGGTGCGACAGGTATTGGCGCTGCCATGGTAGAGGCATTTGCCTTGCAGGGTGCTGTGGTGGCCTTTGTGGATTTGGATGGGGATTCTGCCGATGCGCTGTGCAGTAAGGTTAAGGACCAAACGGGCACCAGCCTTTGGTTTCAGCAAATTGATGTCACTGATGTATCCGCTTTACAAAACTCTATTCGGCAGGCGGTTAAAGAGTTGGGCCCATTGCAGGCGCTGATTAATAATGCCGCCAATGATAATCGCCATTCTCCCTCTGACGTGACAGCGGATAGCTGGCGCGACTGTATGGCGATCAATCTGGATGCCGCTTTTTTTGCTGCCCAAGTTGGCGCAGAGCTGATGGCCAAAGAATCCGGTGGCTCAATTATTAATTTCAGCTCAATCAATGCATTGCTGGGGCCAGCCAATATGCCCGGTTATGTGACGGCCAAAGCGGGCCTTGTGGGCATGACCAAGGCGCTGGCACGAGACTATGGTGAGTCGGAGGTCAGGGTGAATGCCATCTTGCCTGGCTGGGTGGTGACCGAGCGTCAGCTGGAGACCTGGCTGACGCCAGAGGCTGAGGCTGACTGGATGAAGCAGGTGGCCCTAAAGAAACGTCTGCAACCCTCTGAGGTAGCCAATTTGGCGCTGTTTTTGGCGGCAGATGATAGTCGTATGATCACGGGCCAAAGTTTTACCATTGATGGCGGCAGAACGTGAATGACTAAATCTGTTTTTATCGCGGGGGATTGGGGCTCGACCAATCTGCGCCTTTATCTTTGCCGGCTCGGCTCTGGGCAATCTGCTGAGGTTCTAGCTAGCCTTTCTGGCCCCGGCGTTAGTGGCGTGAAATCTGATTTTGAGGCGGTACTTTTTGATCTGATAGGTGACTGGCTTGAACAGTATGGGCCAGTGCCGGTGATTTTATCGGGGGCCGTGGGCTCCAATATAGGCTGGCATGAGGTGGCTTATTTAGACTGCCCAGCCAGCCCAGAACAGATTAGCAATGGCACAACAAAGTTTACTGTCCGCGGGCTGGATATTTGGATTCTATCTGGGCTAAAAACCCGGACTGGGCTAGGTGCGCCGGATATGATGCGCGGGGAAGAATTACAGTTACTGGGGTGGATGCTTGAGAGAGAAGAGCATTCAGAGCAGATTGTGGTGCTTCCCGGAACCCATAATAAATGGGCTGTGGTTGCAGAGGGCCAGGTACAAACCTTTGTTACTGCCTTTACTGGCGAACTCTACTCCCTGCTAGAGAAACAGAGCATTCTGATTACCCAGCCCTTGGCCGATAATTTCTTAGCCGATTATTTTATGCAGGGGGTGGAGCTGTCCAAGACCTTGCAGGCGGGTCAGCTTCTCAATGCCTTATTTACCGTCCGCAGTCGCCAAATTGAGGGTACGTTGAATGCAGAGCATGGGGCATCCTTTTTGTCCGGCCTACTGGTGGGCTCTGATATTGTCGGTTCTTTGGGGCTACTAAAAAATGGCACAGACAGTGTTGGTGAGATTGTGTTGATCGGCGATCCTGTTTTGGTTCAAGCCTATCAGTTGGCCCTTAAGTCGATGAATATAGAGGCGCGTATCTGCGACTCAAACCAGATCGCTATTTGCGGCTACCAGGCCATTTATAAAACCCTCTATAAACCTCTTGATAGGGAACAATCCTGATGACAGAAAAACTTGAAAATTGGTTTGCCCAGATGCCTGTGGTTGCCATCTTGCGGGGTGTGCGCCCAGAGGAAGTGCTGGAGATTGGTGAGGCTCTCTACAGGGCTGGCATTGGTATTATCGAGGTGCCGTTAAATTCCCCAGACCCATTAACTAGCATTCAAATACTGGCCCAAGCTATGGGTGATCGATGCGTGATCGGTGCGGGAACGGTTTTGACTGAGGCCGATGTGGTTGGCGTCGCCGCTGCCGGCGGTGACATTATTGTTAGCCCCAATACCAATGCGGTGGTTATAGAGCGAAGTCTTGAGGCGGGTTTGGTGCCCATGCCTGGTTGGGCGACGACAACAGAAGCTTTTGCCGCTTACCAGGCCGGTGCCCGCTATTTAAAATTATTTCCTGCGGCAACCTATGGCTCTGGTCATATTAAAGGGGTGCGCGCTGTGCTGCCCAATGACTGCAAATTATTGGCAGTGGGTGGTGTGGGTGCGGATGCCACAGATGAATGGCTGCAAGCCGGTATCGATGGCTTTGGTATTGGCTCTGAGATTTATAAGCCCGGCTATAGTGCTGAACAGGTGTATGAATCTGCTGCCGCTATTGTCGCTGCTATTACTGCTGTCAAAGGAAGCTAAAGCATGGTGACTGCTACTTTAGTTGATACCCTCAAGGTTGAGAATGAGTTGGGCGAAGGCGTTATCTGGGATGCCGCTGGTGCCGCTGTCTGGTGGACCGATATTGAAGGTAGCATTCTGTATCGTTATTGCCCGCAAAATAAGCAGCTGGATCAATGGACACTGCCGGAGCGCCTAGGGTCTTTTGCACTGGTGACTAACAGTGGCCAGTTGATCTGTGGTTTTGCCAGTGGCTTTGCCTATTACAATCCTTTTACTGGTGCTATCCAATGGCTCGGTAAAATAGAGCAGAATAATATGGGCACTAGGCTAAATGATGGCCGCGCCGATCGGCAGGGGCGATTTTGGGCAGGCAGTATGGTGGAGTCTGGGGAGCAGGGTGCTGGTGCACTTTATTGCCTTGATCACCAGTTGCAGCTGTCTAGGCAGGTATCTGGTCTATCGATTTCCAACGGCCTTTGTTGGAGTCCGGACTCCTCGGTTATGTATCACACGGATACGCCATCACGGCGTATTCATCGCTATGATTTTGATGCCGCCAGCGGTGCTATTTCAAATCAAACTGTATTGCTGCGCACGGAGCCGGGTTGTTTTCCTGATGGCTCAACCGTGGATGCTGAGGGTTATATTTGGAGTGCGCAATGGGCTGCAAGCAGAGTCGTGCGTTATAGCCCTGAGGGAGAGATTGATTTTATCTTGCCGCTGCCGGTAAGCCAGCCAACCTGTGCTGCCTTCGGCGGGCCAGACTTAAATATGCTTTTTATTACCACGGCTTATCAGGGGATGACGCCAGAGGCTCGTGAGGCAGAGCCAGAGGCTGGCAATCTATTTATTTTTCAAACCGATATTAAGGGGATTGCGGATCCAGTATTTATGCCCGAGCTGTTGCCATTTAGTGAGTCGTAAATAACTGATTTGTGCGGATACAAAAAAGGGGTGCCAATTGGCACCCCTTTTTTTGTATCTGTTAGGTCAGCACTTGCGTACTGACCCTCTTCCAATTAACTCATAAGAGTTGCTTAAAAGTTGTAACGATAGTTTGCATAGTAGAACGCACCACTGAAGCCCATTGGGGCAAATGTGCTGTAAGTGTTACCTACAGCGGCTGTAGCAGTATTAATACCCAAGCCATGCATATCTGCAGCTTTCTGGCCGTTGTTATCAAACACATTGTTTACGCCGACCAGTATGCTGGAGCTCTCGTTGATATCGTACTCAACTTCCAGATCGACAATAAACTCAGAGTCGAACGTGTATGCACTATCACTCGCTTGAGTATCAGCGTTACAGTTCTTATAGCCGTTAGCGTTTAAAACCGTATCACCGTTAGCGTCTTTAGGCGACTCAGCAAAGACATCACATTCGAACTGATCAAACCACTCATCATAAAAGCTCACTCTGGCCATAACTCTCCAAGAATCCATCATATGATTAGCTGTTAGGTTCCAACGAGTTTCTGGTGTTGTGCTTTCAATCTGAGCTATTCGTTGCGGGTCAACGGTATTATTAGGCTCGAGATCTTGTCGGGCATCCGCGACTGGGTTGGGGTCGCCATAAAGTACTTCCATTGCATCTGTGGAAAGCATACTTGACTTATTACAATTAAATGCAGACTGAGCCTTATTACAGTCCGTCACGTCTGTCTTAGTATAATTGTAAGCAAGGCTCCACTCTGTTGTACCAAGCGAGCTCTCAGTAGTTGTTGAGATAACCACGTCAACGCCACTAGTATTAGTGTCGAAGTCATTAGTGAAGAAACGGAAACGTCTCAGGTCACCGGCGCCAGGAACGCCTTCAGCTTTAAGTTCAGCAATATCAGCATCATCAAGTTCAACCTCTGAAGACAGGTTTAAACGGTCCTTTACATCGATATCGAAGTAGTCAACAGTAATGTCGAACTCCCCTACCGTAGAGTAAACGCCAAAAGTCCAGTTAGTCGCATCTTCCGCTTTTAACTCCGCGCCACCGTTGCGCAGTGCTACAGCACTGGTCGAAGGAATTGTACCGTTATTAACCAATACACCACCAGACAGCTCAGTTGAGGTGTTTGAAGTGTTTGACTGACCTGGAGTAGGTGCTTTAAAGCCAGTGCTGTAAGTAGCACGGATACCCATGTCATCAGTCATCTGGTAGTTCATGCCAAGCTTGTAGTTGGTAGTAGTACCAAAGTCTTCAAAGTCTTCAAAACGCAGAGCAGCTTGAACCAGCAGGTCTTCAGATGCATCCCATTCTGATTCTACGTACATTGCATAGTTAGAACGCTCGAAAACGCCAGATGTTGCAGCAGGGAAGCCTGGGAAACCGTTTGAAGATGTGCTGAAGCCTTGACTACCGTAACCACCGTCAATGAACGACTCTTCCTGTCCAGCACCCACAGTGAACTCTTCAGTACGGTACTCAGCACCGAACGCCCAATTCAAAGTTTCGCTAGATGAATAGGTGAAATCGGCGTTTAGGTTCATATCAACCTGCTGGTAGTACCCTGGATCAAAGTCCCGTGGAGTCGAAGCCAGAAGGCTGGCATTAACTGTGTTGTTAATGTGGAAGTCAGCTTTACTCTTACCGTAGTAAGTGCTCACGTCCCAGCCTAAACCGCCGTCAGTCTCCCCTTTAATACCAACTAAGAAAGTCTGATCAGTGACCTTGCCACCGAAACGAGGCGTGAATCCACCAGGAATGGTTTCGTTGAAGTTAAAGCAGTCATCATCAGCTAGCAGATCGGCAACAACTGAGGCAGAGTAAGGAACTGCATATTGATCACAGTTACCAGACATATCAGCTGTAGTGTCTGCAACTAGCAGGTTGTCATCATCGCCGCCATCAGCGAAAACGCCTGGACGGTCAGTTGGGTTACGGAAGAAGAAGCCACCGTCGACGTTTTTGGAGTTGAAGTTGGTGTAACCATACATTTCTGTACCGCCACCCAAATCTGCACCAAAGTTAACGAACAATTTCATATCGTCATCAACAATTGGGCGGCCCCAAATCATAGCAGGAACAGGGACACCCTCAACGCCAGCGTCAATAAGACCCTGCGCATCACCGCGTTGCTCTGAACGACTTGTTGGATCCATACTGCCATATTCAAATGTCGTATTGACAAAGCCATTGCTACCCAGCTCCATACCATGGTTGGCTGAAAAATAAAGAGACTGACCGTCTCCTTCGCTGTACTCACCGGCACGTAGAGAGATGCTTGTACCTTCGCTAGCGTCTTTCAGATTAAAGTTGATTACGCCAGCAATTGCGTCTGAACCGTACTGAGCTGCTGCACCATCGCGCAGAACTTCAACGTTTTTCAGAGCCATGGCTGGAATTGCAGCAGCATCTGGTCCTTGAGAACCATTTGAAATGCCGTTACCCAACCAAGTAATTACCGCAGCGCGGTGACGACGCTTGCCATTAACCAGCAGCAGAGTGTGGTCAGGAGCCATGCCACGCAGATTCGCTGGGCGGATAAGAGTCGCCGCGTCACTGATAGGCTGATCGTTTACGCTGTAAGAAGGAACAGAGTTACGCAGCAGGTTGCTGATATCTGTGTCGCCCTGATTAGTCAACTCTGAAGCGGTAATCACATCTACAGGTGCAGGTGTTTCAGTTGCAGAGCGGGCTTTCACGCGGCTACCAGTAGTAACAATTTCTTCAACCATTTCTTCCGCTACAGCAGAAGCTACTGGAAGCATAGTGCTACCAGCAATCACAGCTGCCGCAATGGCATTTAATTTCCAAAAAGTATTAGCTTTCATAAATCTCCCCCGAGATAAAATTGGACTTAGTTTGATTTTTATTTACCTGTTATGGCTTTTGATTATTATTTTTAATCAATTCAGAAGGGGTCCGAACCACAACTGTAAAGTTAAACGAAGACTAGGTAGAAGCCCTCATTGAAAAGTCTAACCTTATTTGTGGGAGAGGTATCACAACGTAAATCTTTATGTCGTAAATACGACTATCATTGTCGTTTTTAGTCTGTTCATACAGATTTTTTGCATAATTTTATTAGTTGGTGGAAATAATAGCCTTTGATAGCTCACCAGGAATTTCTCGTACCAGTTTTGGCAGCAAAAAACCCGGCAGTGTATTTTGCAATTCACGGTAAATTTGGCTGGCTCGATCTGGAGTAATATCAAAGTGACTGGCGCCCTGCACTGGATCTAATAAATGTAGGTAGTAGGGGGTGACTGCACAATCGAAAAGCCTTTCACTGAGTGCGGCTAAGGTTGAGGCACTATCGTTAACGCCTTTTAATAAAACTGTCTGGTTTAGGACTCTTATGCCCGCATTTAAAAGTCGCTCAATAGCATAGGTGAGCTCCTTATCGATTTCGTTACTGTGATTGATATGCAACACCATAATAGGCTTAAGGCGACTGGCAGTAGCCCAGCGTAAAAATGATTCGTCGATGCGCGATGGAATCACTACTGGCAAGCGGCTATGAATACGCAGGCGTTTAATATGAGGTATGGCTGCGACCTGTTCAGCGAGCCAGCCGAGGAACTGGTCATTGGCTGCCAGCGGATCACCGCCGGAAAATATCACCTCATTAATATCTGTATTACCACTTATATACTCCAGCGCCTGTTGCCATTGCGCTTTGCTCTGGCGATTTTCCTGATAGGGAAAATGTCGGCGAAAACAGTAACGACAGTTAATTGCGCAGGCTGGACTGACTATGAGCAACAGGCGATGGCGGTATTTATGTACAATGCCAGCAATAGGGTTGTGGCTGGATTCGTCCAAGGGGTCTGTGCTGTAGGAGGGGTCTAATTGCATCTCTGCCTTAACGGGCAGGACCTGGGCAAGTAATGGGTCGTTTGGGTCGCCTTTTTTCATGCGCTCCACAAATGGCCGCGGCACTCTAAGGGCGAATTGCGCTGCCGCACGCTGGCAGGATGTCAGTTGTGAACTGTTGATCTTGAGCTCGGCAAGCAGTTCATCGATATTGGTAATGCATTGGCTTAAGTCAGCTTGCCAGTGGGTCTGGCTGTCTATTTGGGCGTCGACTGGAAGATTTCGCGGCTTGAGCATGATAGTTCTTTGAATAAGGTAGGACGATAATTTTACGCTATAGGGCAATAGATGAGTACTGACGAATTTTATATGGCCAAAGCACTGCAGTTGGCGGAGCAAGCCGCTGCCATCGGCGAGGTGCCGGTAGGAGCCCTAGTGGTCAAAGATGGAGAGATAATCGGTGAGGGTTTCAATCAACCAATTACCAGTTGCGATCCAACCGCACATGCAGAAATTGTGGCCATGCGTGATGCCGCCAAAAACATCGGTAACTACCGCTTAAGTGACTGCGAGCTGTATGTCACCATTGAGCCCTGCACCATGTGCGTTGGTGCAATGGTTCATGGGCGTATTCGCCGTGTTGTATTTGGCGCGGTGGAACCCAGAGCAGGCGCACTGCAAAGCCAGTTGCAATTGATGGACCACAGTCATTACAACCATAGTATCCAGTGGTGCGACGGAGTGTTGGCGCAGCAATGCGGTGATCTTATCAGTCGCTTCTTTCGTCTTAAGCGGGAAAATAAAAGCCGGTAAAGGCTTCGGGGTTTTACAGCGAGGTTGGCGCGTCCGCGTCCCAATCTGGGTTTTCAGGTGGCGGTTCAAAGTCATGCTCAGATAGTGAATAGAGCTGCAAGTAGGTTCTGTAGTATTGAATATTATCCACATAGAGCACCGGCTCTTTACCCCGTGCATAGCCATATTTAACGGTTGAGTAGAACTGTTTCTTACTTAGTAGCGGCAGGTGCTCACGAACATCTGTCCACAGATCTGGATTCTTGCCACTGCGTGCTGTCAGTACTCTTGCATCTTCCAGATGACCGAATCCAACGTTATAGGCGGCCAGTGAAAATAATGTGCGATCGGGTTCGGTTATTCGCTGTGGCAGGCGTGATTTTAATTTAACCAGGTAGGCGGCTCCGCCCTCTAGACTCTGTGCGGCATCGAGACGATTGCTAACCTGCATTTCTTTGGCTGTATCCAGCGTTAGCATCATCAGTCCGCGTACGCCGGTGGGTGACTTGGCTTTGGGGTTCCAGTGTGACTCCTGATAGGCGACGGCTGCCAGTAGCGCCCAATCCATATCAAATTTCTTGGCCGTTGCACGAAACATCTTTTCATAATTGGGCAGTCGGCGCGCCACAAGCTGCCCGAGGCGCTGCGAGTCGCCGACAGAGAAATTTTCGGTCTGGGCAAATAGTTGTTGTTTTAATGAGGCCAGCTTGCCGCTACGGATGTAGTCATCTAAAAATGCGTTCGCGGCGTTGAGCAATGTGCCATCGTTGTGCGCAGCAAAGGCCCAGGCGGTTGACTGAGGCTGGGCAATATCAAATGCTCTTCGAGCTCTGGGGTAAATATGACGGTTCACCAAGTAAGAAAGAGAGTCCACTACGGTGTAGGTAAGCTCGCCCTCGTGAATCATTCTTATCAGGTCGCTCATCTCCACATTATCTTGCTCCGACCAGTTAAGGCCCGGAACAGACTCCTTCAGTTTGATCAGCTGCTCGCTATGGGATGAGTCAGTAATGACCAGCAATTCGCCCTCCAGTTGCTCCAGTGATTTAGGCCGTTTGCTGCCGCGGCGATAGACTAACTGTTGGGTGACTTCGAAAAAGGGTTGGGAGAATTGTAACGATTTGGTGCGCGCCTCGGTGGTTACTAAATTAGCTGCGGCAAAATCCCCCTGCGGGCCGCCCACAGAGAGCAGCAGTTTGCGCAATGTTGACTGTGGCTTGACCACTAAATCGACATTTAGACTATCAGCAAAGGCTTTAGCAATAATGTAGTCGAAGCCATTCTTGCCGTGGCCATCTTCAAAATAGGTGGTGGGGCCAGGAATTGTCAGCATCACCAGTTGGCCTCGGGCATGCACTCTCTCTAGATCCGACATATGCGCACTGCTGGATATATAAACCACAAACACAGATAGGCTCGCAATCAGCGTAAGCCGATGAAGTGTTTTTCTGACGCTGCGGGAAAGTTCGCGCATGGCTTGTTAATTTACCTCTATGCGGCTCAGTGGCAAGTGCTTTGGCTGGTGTCGCTCAGGTTTCAAGAATTGTACATGGTTTAGGTAATTCATTCTGCCTAAGCAGTAATTTTTCAGCTAGAATAACGCCCTTCCCAACAGCCATGTTTTTGAGACCAGCATCCATGATAATCCTCAGCGGCGCATCCTCTCTCTCCGCGTTTCGACGTCAAAAATTACTCTCTAATTTACAGCAGGCAGTGCCCTCAGTGACCTCGGTAGTGGCGGAATATGTGCACTTTGCCGAAGTGAGTGAAACTCTGTCAGAGACTGACCTGACAACGTTAGAAGCTCTGATGACCTATGGGCCGAGTGAAGAAAAAGGCTCGACCGATGGCACATTGCTGCTGGTAGTGCCGCGTCCCGGTACTATCTCTCCCTGGTCGAGCAAGGCTACTGATATTGCCCATAACTGCGGGCTGCACAATGTACTGCGTGTCGAGCGTGGAATAGCCTATTACCTGCATGCCGAAAGCGCACTTAATGATGCCCAGCTGGCAGCACTGGCAGAGTTGCTTAGTGATCGCATGGTTGAAGCTGTGCTCGATGAGTTGCAGAAGGCTGAAATGCTATTTACCCATCATCAGCCCAAGCCGATGACCCAGGTGGATATTCTCGCTGGTGGCACAGGCGCCCTGAAGCGAGCGAATGTTGAGTTGGGTCTAGCCCTAGCCGATGATGAAATTGATTATCTGGTGGTCAGTTTTGAAGAGTTGCAGCGCAACCCTTCAGATGCGGAACTGATGATGTTTGCTCAGGCTAATTCTGAGCACTGTCGGCATAAAATTTTTAATGCCAGCTGGACTGTCGATGGCGTGGAAGAGGCGCATTCGCTTTTTGGCATGATTCGCAATACCAACAAACTGGGTGGTGAGAATGTTCTCTCCGCCTATTCAGATAATGCCGCGGTGGTCGCTGGTACTGAGGGCGGGCGTTTTTACCCCGACCCGATCACAAAAGAATATGGCTATAGCCAAGAGCCAGTGCATTTGCTGATGAAGGTTGAAACCCATAATCACCCCACAGCCATCGCGCCATACTCTGGTGCTGGTACCGGTTCTGGGGGTGAAATTCGCGATGAAGGTGCGGTGGGTCGAGGCTCTAAGCCCAAGGTGGGTCTGGTCGGTTTTACCGTCTCCAATCTGCAGATTCCAAATTATATGCAGCCCTGGGAAACGGATTATGGCAAGCCGGGCCGCATTGTCTCGGCGCTGGATATTATGACCGAAGGACCCTTGGGTGGCGCGGCATTTAACAATGAATTTGGTCGCCCCAATATCTGTGGATACTTTAGAACCTTCGAGATGGATTTTGCTGGCGAGCGTCGTGGCTATCACAAGCCGATTATGCTTGCTGGCGGTTACGGCAATATTCGTGAAGACCATGTGGATAAACCAGAATTTGAGCCAGGTGCGCAACTAGTGGTTCTTGGCGGTCCCGCCATGTTGATTGGTTTGGGTGGCGGAGCAGCCTCGTCGATGACTACAGGCAGCAGTTCTGCGGATCTGGACTTTGCCTCAGTGCAGCGTCAGAACCCAGAGATAGAGCGCCGTTGTCAGGAGGTTATTGACCAGTGCTGGCAGCTCGGTGATATCAATCCCATTGCCTTTATCCACGATGTGGGCGCAGGTGGTCTATCCAATGCACTGCCAGAGCTGGTTAAAGATGGCGGCACAGGCGGACGTTTTGATTTGCGCAAGGTGCCCAATGATGAGCCAGGTATGGCGCCGGTAGAAATCTGGTGCAACGAGGCGCAAGAGCGTTATGTGCTGGCTATTTTACCCAGTGATATTGAACGTTTTACGGCAATCTGTGAGCGTGAGCGCTGCCCTTATGCCGTGGTTGGCGAAGCCACTGAAGCCAAACAAATTACCGTGGCAGATGATCACTTTGACAATAAGCCAGTCGATCTGCCGATGTCGGTGTTATTTGGCAAGGCGCCAAAGATGCATCGCACTGCTACCAAACTAGATTTACCGGCCACCGCGTTCTCGCCCGAGCAGCTTGATCTTAGCGAGTCGGTTTTCCGTGTATTGCGTCACCCATCGGTGGCCAGTAAAAGCTTCCTGATTACCATTGGCGATCGCTCGGTTACCGGTATGGTTGCCCGCGACCAAATGGTAGGCCCTTGGCAGATTCCCGTCGCCGATTGCGCTGTCACCACTGTGACCTACGACAGCACCGCAGGTGAAGCCATGGCGATGGGCGAGCGCACACCCCTGGCGCTGATCGATGGTCCCGCGTCTGGACGGATGGCAATCGGTGAAGCGATCACCAATATCAGTGCTGCGCGTATTGGTGATATTAAAGATATTAAATTGTCGGCCAACTGGATGTGTGCCGCAGGCTCGCCGGGCGAAGATGAAAAACTCTATCGCACCGTTGAAGCCGTAGGTATGGACCTATGCCCCAAGCTAGGTATTACCGTTCCTGTGGGCAAAGACTCCATGTCGATGCGCACAGCTTGGCAAGAGGCTAATGGTGAGGACAAAGCGGTTACCTCGCCGCTGTCATTAATTATCACCGGGTTTTCGCCGGTTCTCGATGTGCGTAAAACACTGACACCACAGCTGCGCACTGATCAGGGCGATACAGAATTACTGCTGTTGGACTTGGGCGCTGGTGCCAACCGTATGGGCGGTTCTATTTTGGCTCAGGTGTTTTCGGAGTTTGGCGATACAGCGCCCGATGTCGACGATGCTCAAGCTCTAAAAGGCTTTTTCGATAGCATGCAGACGTCCATAGAGCAGGGCGATATTATCGCCTACCACGATCGCTCGGATGGCGGCTTGTTAACCACCTTGGCCGAGATGAGTTTTGCGGGTCATGTAGGTGTCTCTGTAGACCTTACCGATCTCGATGCCAATAGCATGGCGGTGCTGTTTAACGAAGAATTGGGCGGTGTGATTCAGGTGCGTTCGGACAGTGCCGACGATGTGGCGCAGCGCTTTGCTGATGCCGGTGTCAGCGTGCACCAACTCGGTACTCTTAATGCCAATGATAGCTTAGAGATTAGTCGCGATGGCGAGATACTGTTTGCCTGTGATCGCGCAGCACTGCAGTCCTGTTGGAGCGAGACCTCCTATCAGGTGGCTTCACTTCGCGACAATGCCGAATGTGTTGAGCAAGAGTTTGAGCGTATTGGCAGTGCTGATGCTGGGCTCTCTACCAACCTGACATTTGATCCCGCCGCCGATATCAGTGCGCCGTATATTAAAATGGGCGTAAAACCCATGGTCGCGATTGTTCGCGAGCAGGGCGTTAATAGCCATCTTGAAATGGCCGCCGCCTTCGATCGGGCCGGCTTTGCCGCCGTTGATGTGCATATGAGTGATTTGCTCGCTGGACGTCGTTCGCTGTCTAATTTTTTAGGCATGGTTGCCTGTGGTGGTTTCTCCTATGGTGATGTTTTGGGTGCCGGTGAAGGCTGGGCTAAAACAGTGCTGTTTAATAGCCAGATACGGGATCAATTCCAGCAGTTCTTCCATCGCCCCGAGACCTTTAGTTTGGGTGTCTGTAATGGTTGCCAGATGCTGAGTAATCTCAAGACATTGATTCCCGGTGCCGAGCAGTGGCCAAGGTTTGTACGCAACCTATCGGAGCAGTTTGAAGCGCGCTTCTCGCTGGTGCGTATCGAAGACTCACCTTCGGTATTCTTGCAGGGGATGGCCGGCACCCATATGCCCATTGCTGTGTCCCATGGTGAAGGCCGCGCAGAATTTTCTAGCCCAGATGCACTGACTCAGTTGCAGCAAACTAATCAAATTGCCATGCGCTTCCTAGAGAACAACCTCGATGTGGCCAGTCGCTATCCAGCTAACCCAAATGGTTCGCCGGATGGCATTACTGGTGTAACCTCTGCTGATGGTCGGGCAACATTAATGATGCCTCACCCAGAGCGGGTCTATCGCACTGTACTTAATTCCTGGCACCCAGATGATTGGGGTGAAGACAGTGGTTGGATGCGTATATTCCGCAATGCAAGGATGTTCACAGACTAAAGGCACAAGTGATGCAAAAGATCCCCAATGAAGATGAGTTGGTTAAAAAGGCCCTGCAAATAGGCGCGGTGTACGCCAAGAAACGGGCCTATGGGGAAATTGAAAGCCATGATTCGATGAAGCTCAAGGTTGAGTTTGTCTACAAGGTACTTATTGAAGATAAGCTAATTCAGCCCCTAGCCAAAGATCAGATTAGTGATCCGAATATGCGCCATAAACTGGCCCTGTGGATTTCCCGTCAGCTGCCGCCTGACCATCCTTTATTATCTAAAACTTAAGAGTTTATTCTGATTTTGGATTTGGAGGGGGCCTGCCTGCAGAAGGGGCCTTTCAAGACACGCCGTGAATACATCCCTGTAGTCTCGAGGCCAGCATCCCTGCTGGCCACGGTCTTGAAAGGCCCCTTCTGCAGGCAAGCCTCAGCACCGAGCGTAATTCTATTTTGTTAATGTAGTGCTTCAGACTAGAATTGCGTTTGGGCGTTAGAAAAACAGTTCTCACCAAGCTACAGATTACCATCCAAATTAAACCCTAAATATCACCCTACGATGGTCAAAGTAGCGCCTTGAGAGGTCCTTGAGATTAATCAGGCCCCGCTTATGGGTCTATAATTTTCAGATTGAGAGAGCACCCTGTCTGAGCGTGAGCGAGTTGTGCGAACGCTGAAAATTCTAGATCCATGGGGCCGATCTCAAGGACCTCTCAAGGCGCTGCCTGCTCCCGCCCCGTTGAAAGAGCACCCTGTCTGAGAGTCAGCGAGTTGTGCGAACGCTGAAAAATCTAGACCCATGGGACCGATCTCAAGGACCTCTCAAGGCGCTACCTGCATAAACTATCTCCCACTAAATCTCAGTAAACCCGCAAACCTATGCTATCCTCCCACTTGAGTTGACTAGACAGTCGCTGTGTTAATTTCTCAATCATTCGCTTGCGTTTGGAAGGGTGTAACGCGGAGGAAAGTCCGGGCTCCACAGGGTAGAGTGCCAGGTAACGCCTGGGGGGCGAAAGCCCACGGCCAGTGCAGCAGAGAGTAGACCGCCGATGGTTCGTTCGCGAACACAGGTAAGGGTGAAAGGGTGCGGTAAGAGCGCACCGCGCTGCTGGTAACAGCAGTGGCATGGTAAACCCCACTCGGAGCAAGACCAAATAGGTTCCCGTATGGCGCGACCCGCGTTGGGAACGGGTAGGTTGCTTGAGGCAAACGGCGACGTTTGTCCCAGATGAATGACTGTCCACGACAGAACCCGGCTTATCGGTCAACTCAACTTTTTGTAGCAGTAAAAGAAAAGGGCTAGCGAGAGATCGCTGGCCCTTTTTATTTATCGCGTTTTGATCTAAAAAAATAGAAATTTAAGTATAATCGTTCTTAGAAAGCCATAAAGCTAGAAGTTACTTTAACTTGCGACGTTAGCTCTATGTTTTATATTGTTAAATATTTTCCCCTATCGGCGACCGACGAACCAATCTTGTAACAATCACGGAACTTACTGATTTTATTCACTTTTTTACTCTTTACTGCGCTTGACTTTGATCTGTGCGGGCAATAATCTGCACAGATGGGTAAAAGTGGTGAAAAGTGGTTAATTTTGGTGGTTTTATAGCCGCATATAACGAAAAAGGGATAAAAGTGTTTAGAGGTAGTGATCCAATCAATATGGACGCAAAGGGCCGGATGGCAATTCCGACTCGCTACCGCTCCCTGCTCGACGATATTTGCTCGAATGATCTCGTGATAACCATCGATATGAAGTCTACCTGTTTGACGTTGTCACCGCTCCCCGAATGGAAAAAATTCGAAGAAAAAGTCGCGGCATTGCCCGCGATGGATGAGTTGGGCGAAATGTTGAGTCGTTTTGTGGTGGGTCAGGCTAAAGACTTACAGGTCGATGGCAGTGGGCGAATTCTTATTCCCACCGAATTGCGCGGTTACGCCGAGCTAGAGAAAAAGCTGGTTTTGGTGGGTCGTACCCAGCGTCTGGAAATCTGGTCTGAAGATAACTGGAATGCTGAGCGAGAGAAGTCTAAGGAAAATTATCGCGGCATGCTGATGGATAAAGACAGCATGTCAGACGCATTAAAAAACCTCTCTTGGTAGTCAAGGGTAATTGAGGGCAATGGAAGCGATGACTGAAGCAACGACAGAACATACAACGGTGCTACTGCATGAAGCGGTGGATGCATTGGTTGTTGACCCGGGTGGTTTCTATGTCGACGGCACCTTTGGTCGCGGCGGCCATACCGCCGAACTGTTGTCAAAGTTGTCGGCCGAGGCGTCAGTGGTCGCCATAGATAAAGATCCTCAGGCTATTGCCGAGGGCGAGCGACGTTTTAGTGAGGATCCAAGGCTGCAGCTAGTGCATGGCAGTTTTGCAGATCTCAGCGAGATTGTGGTGCAGATGGGCAAGTCTGGAGAGTTATCCGGCGTACTGCTTGATCTGGGGGTGTCGTCCCCGCAGCTGGATCAGGCTGAGCGAGGATTTAGTTTTATGCGCGATGGCCCACTGGATATGCGTATGGATACCAGTAAGGGTCTCTCGGCAGCCGAATGGATTGCCAGTGCTGATGAGCAGGAAATTGCACGCGTTATTAAAGAGTATGGCGAAGAGCGTTTTGCTCGGCGTATGGCCAGTGCGGTGGTTGCAGAGCGAGCTAAAACACCGATAACGCGCACCGTACAGCTCGCAGGTATTTTAGCTGCAGCGCACCCGGCATGGGAGCGCGGTAAGCATCCTGCAACCAAAGCATTTCAGGCGATTCGCATATTTATCAATCGTGAGCTGGATGATCTTGAGGCTTTGTTGGAGCAAATAATAGATACATTAAAGGTGGGTGGTCGGCTCGTCGTTATTAGCTTTCACTCATTGGAAGATCGTCGTGTTAAGCGTTTTATTCGCGATCAGGATCAAGGTATCAAGTTGCCAAAAAATCTGCCCATTAGAGATATTGATCGCGGTGTAAGGCTGATCAAGGTGGGTAAGGCGGTTAAGCCTGCAGGTACCGAAGTAGATGGCAATGTTAGGTCGCGTAGCGCGGTAATGCGCATTGCTGAGCGGGTTGCCTAAGTGGCGGGTTCGCTGCGCATTGCGCTGTTGTGGGTTGTGGTTGTGGTCAGTGCGTTGGCGGTGGCATTTGTGAGTCATCTGTGTCGCGAAAAGTACTCGCAGCTGACAGCCATGGAGCGCGAGGCAAACCAGTTACAAGTAGATTACGGCAAATACCTTCTTGAACAGAGCGCCTGGGGGTCATTGCAAAGAATTGAAAATATGGCGGTGAACAATTTACAGATGCGCAGTCCGCAGCCAGAAGAAATATTAATGATCAAGCGTCAGTAGCCGCTTTATCGGAAGTCGTTATAAAGGGATTGGACAGGGCTTAAAAAGCTCTCAACACAATTAAAGGGTAAGGCACAAACGTGGCCAAAAAATCGCTACAGACAGTTATACCGCGCTGGCGTTACTATTTTGTAATGCTTGCTTTGGTCTCTCTGCCGATTGTGGTTTTAGCCAAGATAGCCCAGCTACAAATCATGCCCGATGAAAAGCATGGTGTAGATTCTGTCTCTTATACACATCTCCGAGCCCACGAGACCAGAGAGGATCTCG
>CAJXVK010000011.1 GCA_913060735.1 uncultured Cellvibrionales bacterium | reverse complement strand
CTGAGTGTTATCGCTTCGTGTTCGCGTGAAGCGCCAATAGAGCAGCAAGCGGCTGATACTCCATCGTTCACGGCAGATGTGCTGCCGGTACAGAATGTCGACTGGCCGATGAAAGGTCATGATGATAAGGACAGCCACTTCAGCCCCCTCAAGCAGATCAGTACCGCCAACATCGACCGCCTTGGCCTCGCCTGGAGCCTGGATCTAACCGATGAGCGAGGCGCCCTTGAGGCGACGCCATTGGCAGTTGATGGTGTTATCTACTTTCCCGGCAGTGGCTCGGTTGTTTACGCCATTGATGCCGTAAGTGGCAAGCCTCTCTGGAAACACGATCCGAAGGTTGCCGAAAACATCGACCCGAGCCTGCTGCGCTTTGTCTTCAGGGCGAACCGCGGCGTTGCTTACAGTAACAACAAGATTCTACTTGGCACCAATGATGGCCGGTTGCAGGCTCTGGATGCAAAATCAGGTGAACTGTTGTGGAGTGTTCGAACATTTCCCGAGGGGGGTACCCGATTCATTTCCGGTGTGCCGCGTGTATTCAAGGACAAGGTCATTATTGGTCATGGAGGCGGCGACTGGGGTAACAGAGGGTATGTCACGGCCTACGATATCGAAACGGGCAAGCAAGCCTGGCGTTTCTATACCGCGCCGGGCAGCCCCGAGGAAAACGCGGGCGACCCAGTGATGGAGATGGCGGCGGAAACCTGGTCCGGCGAGTACTGGAAGACAGGCACCGGTGGTACCGTCTGGCACGGCATGACGTACGATGAGGAACTGGATCAGTTGTACATCGGCACCGGTAATTCCAGTCCCTACAACCCTGAAGTTAGAAGCCCTGGTGGTGGGGACAATCTGTTCCTGGTATCGATTGTCGCCCTCGACCCGGACACCGGTGATTACCTGTGGCACTACCAGATGAACCCGCGGGAAGCCTGGGATTATAAAGCCACCGCCGATATCGTTTTGACGGACCTCACCCTGGATGGAGAGGAGCGCAAGGTGTTAATGCAGGCCCCAACTAATGGTTTCTTCTATGTGATTGATCGTCTTACCGGGAAGGTGATATCCGCGGAAAAGCTGGGCAAGGTGACATGGGCCGAGCGCATCGATCTTGAAACTGGTCGCCCCGCGGAAGCCCCGAACATCCGTTATGAGACCGGTAGCACGTTAATGTGGCCCAGTATTATAGGCGCTCATAGCTGGCAGTCCATGTCCTACAATCCGCAAACGGGGCTTGTCTATATTCCCTACATGCAACTGGCCACGCACTTTTTTGTCTCGGACAGTAATGTCGGTGGAGTAAGCACTGCGTACGTTAAAACCGACGAGGACGATGGCACGGGCACACTCATCGCCTGGGACCCGGTTCAGCAACAGGCTGCATGGTCGGTTCAACGCGAGTCAATGTGGCATGGCGGCATAATCTCCACCGCCGGTGGCCTGGTGTTTCAAGGCACTGAAAGTGGTCACATAGAAGCTTACGATGCCAGGCTTGGTAAGAAACTGTGGAGTTTCGAAGTGGGGCAGGGGATAGTCTCCTCCCCCATCACCTATATGGTAGATGGCCGGCAATATATATCTGTACTGGTGGGATACGGCGGCATTGTAATGTCTACCGCATCGTTCAACGAAACCTACTGGGACTATCGTCTGCCACGACGCCTTCTCACGTTCGCACTCGATGGAAAGGTTGAGTTGGATATGTCGAATGCAGTCGCGCCAGCAATTCTTGATAACGAAGCACTTGTGATCGACGAGGCCGCAGTTGATGCAGGTATCATTCTCTACGAGGAAAAGCTCTGTGTCCTGTGCCACGGCAGGAACGCGAAAACGGTTGGCGGCCAGGCGCCAGACCTGCGGCGATCAGCCATGGCCATGTCACCGGCGTCGTTAGGCGAGTTTCTCAAAGGGGGTGGTTCCCTTGAGTACGGCATGCCGACCTACCCGGAGATAACGGATGAAGAAGTGAATGCGCTCTACATGCTCATTCGCGCTGCAGCGCGGGAGAGTTTGGGGAAACGTGAACCAAAGCCAGTAGTCTATAGCGACAAAGGCATGTAAATCCTTTGTTTTGATTGGCCGCGATCTTTTTCAATAAATGTATTTCCGGCTCGACAGGCGAAGCGTCACTCCTGTGCTGAAAATTCGCTGTAGTGCAGGCTGATGATCTTCCATTTGCCATCGGTCTTTCTCCACACGTCAGTCTGGAATGCTTTCGCCGTAACCCTTGTGCCATCGGGCTCGCGTCTACGATTGTGGATGAAGGACGTCACTACAGCGACATCACCACTGGGCACGACATCTATCTGAAGATCCGTCAATTTGTTCAGCTCGACGCCACCGCCCGCTGCCATTAAAGCGGTCCACATTTTGTGGTATGGAGCGACTTCCCCTCTGGCGGCTCCACCAAAATATACCTTCGCATCGTCTGCATAAAAGCTGAAGTATTTCTCGACATCGTTAGTAGCATAAGCATCCTCAAACGCTATTTTCGCAGCCTGGATATCCGCGTTCTCCGCGCCATGGTGTTCAGCAATTGCAGAAAACGACATTAATAGAATAACAATACAATTCAATATTTTTCGCATAAATTAAATTCTCCTATTTATCTTATTAATAGTCACTTTTGTACTTTGTTGCTTGTTTAATTTGCTCCAGAGCTAATGTTACTAACAGCGATCAAATCACAAACGACCTTCAATTGAAGGCCGTCTGCTGTTACTCATTTATTCCCAAATATTCCTTATTGGTCAAACAGGCCTTGCAAGCGATTACGTAGCCATTGCTGGCCAGAAGGGCTGTGGTCATATGCGACCTGCATGGCGCTGACAGCGATCCTGGTTTTGTAGACAACAGACTCGTCTTCCCGTTGTTCGGGGGTGGGTTTTTCGGTGTTGAAGGCGAGAGAAATACTTGGGTAAGCCAATCCCTTTATGCCATAGCTTTGTGCAACTGGGTCCTTGGACAGGTCTTTAGTAAACACGGCTCCGAAGGCGTCATAGCTACCAATTCGCGAGAAAGACCAAGTGCTTGCCGAAGTTACCTCGTCTGGAAAGTTTACATTGAGGGCCAGGCCAGCCGGTAAAATTGGCTTATCTCTCGATTTTTTCACTAACTCGCTCAGCAGCACTACAGCGTGATCCGCGACAATGAGCGATAAGCGGTTGTCGGCATGGTTACCGGATTTGTCCTCTTTACCTTCGGTGTTCTCGCCGGCACTTATAGCAATTGCTGAAATCCCCCTGTTGGCAGCAAACTGAACGTTACTCACCGTACCAGAGCTAATAACTATACTTCCCACATTCTGGCCCTGATTGGGGCCGGAGATCACCAGATCCGGTGCACTGCCCCAGCGTGCGGGGGCAAGAATATCTAGACCATAGGCGGTAGCCATGATGGGGGTGCCGTTAACATAAGAGAAATCACTGTAGTTAAAGCCTTTCTCGACTTTGGTTACTGGGCCTGCGCCCGCATCACCAGCGGTAGCTGCGTTATTCAGGCAGGCTTGGGTAAGGGGTGTGAGCGGCTCAAGAAATATTATTGCAGCACCCATGCCGCTTTGGCCCTGACAGGGGGTTGAAACAATCACATCGTGCCCGGCGGTTTTGAGGGCCTTGTAGAGCGCTTTAATGTTGCTGGTCAGGCCGTCGTCGTTACTCAGCACGATATTGAGTGCCGAGGCGGTCAGGGAGGTGGCTGCCAAGCTGGCGGCGAGGGCAAGTCTTACGGCGAGCTTTTTTAATGGTCGGTAATTTTGCGCAGCTTTCATGTTGTTTATGTTCCTTGTTATCCAAAAGTTAATTGCTGTGCGATTGACGCCTTGGTAGTAGCTAAAGCTGCGGAGAATACCATATTGACGAGGTGTAGGCGCGCTTCTGGTGGATTGGTTTGTGCCTGTCGTCTGGCTCTATTAGACCGTTATGTTACCCCGCAGCGAGTTGTTCATTCACCGCGCGCCAGGCCGCATCAATTGCTGCATTGGCATAGGCGTAGGCTTCGGAATCTGAGTTGGCGATGCTTATTTGACCAAACTGCTTGCGGCCAAGCTCGTGAGGTGCTTCTCCTTCGGGCCATTCTGGGTCGAAAAGACGAATGTACTCGTAGGCGTAACCATGTGACCAGCGATTGATGGTAATGGCCTCAATATCTCGATCTGCGTCGAACCCCGTGGCTCCAAACATTCCCGTCAGTTGCTCGCGTATTGTCTTCTCATAATCTCCAAATGATGTGGTATAGAGTTTGTGTCGGCCCAGACGATACAGGTCACGCGCGGTTTGATTGCCATTGTTCTTATCGATTGGTGAGCCCATCAGATAAAGAAGCAGTGGCGAATCCGGGTCACTGCTGGAATTGTAGTCGCCAATGGTTACGGGCGGAGCTTTGGTGACCTGTAGGAAGTAACTGGTGGGGCAGCGATAATTCTGGCTGCCAGCAGCATAGAAAGCGCGCCCATTACGCAACAAGACACTGGCGAAGACAAGGGGTATTTTTACGCCGTAGCGAAGATTCTCTTTTTGCGTTTGCGGAAGCTCTGGACAAAGGTGGGGTATCAGGCCGTTGTAACAAGCCATAATGCAGTGGTTGGTCTTTACACGAAAAGCGCGTCCATGGTTCACATACGACACTGAAACCGAGCCGTCGGCGTTGTTGACAGCATTGGTCGCCGTGCTATTCAGTCGAAGCCGAACCGGATGATCGGGTCGGTCCAGTTTGTCGTAGTTAAAGCGAGCCGTGATAAGGTCTTCCACGGTGTCGCCGGGGGCCACAGCCGGAATCAGTCGTCGCACCATTTGACGTGCCAGCGAGGCATTACCATCGGGCAGCCACACGCTGTCCATGTCCTCCGCCATATCGGCAAAGATTGCCATCGCGTCCTCGCCGAGCACGCTCAGGCCCGGTCCACCCGTCTTGATGGCCTCATAGATGGACACAGAGTCGGCGCCGACACCCCAGGTGAGCACTATATAGGGATTCCATAGGGTGCAGGAAAGCTCTTGCAGACCAACGTATTCCGTCAGGAAGGTTTTGTAACTGGTTCCCTTTAAGAAGCCGCCAATGTCGTCAGCAGGCACTTGCTTTTTAAGTGAAACCCTGCCTTCGATAAATCGGATCAGTAACTCCTGCTCAGAGCTCTTCAGTGGTAGCGACGCTACCAGCTCACGGTAGTTGCCCATGCCATACCAGGCACCACCCCACTCGCCGTTCGTGATCATATCCTTGCCAAAATGCTCGCGATCCATATACATGCCTACGCGCTGTGAACCGCCCCCGTGTGGCCAGGCCGGGTCCATTTTCTTCCTCAGTTCGTTGAGGTTGAATCCGAGCTCTTCTACCAGCTGTAGGGATTGTTCAGAGTAAAGGTGAGCATCCTGTATAAACCCGCTGCCACCCGCCCCGAGCAGCATACGACCCTGGCTATGAAATTCGTTGCGCCTTGCATGACCGCCAAAGTCGTCGTGGTTATCCAACAGCAGGATGCGAGCGTCTTTTCCGGCTTTGCGTTGGTAGAAAAGGGCGGCTGCGAGGCCACTGATACCCGCACCTACGACGACCAGATCATATTTTTCATTGAGATCGGTGTATTCGGACGGTTTCTCTCCTAGCCAGGCCAGGGCGTGAGCAGTTTCGAAGGCGCCTTTGTGGCTGCCGCGGACTCCGGTCAGAGTGGGTGGGTAGACATTGCTGGAAGTCACTGAGGCAGATTTTACCGCCTCGGCCAGGGCGTGCTTTGGGCGTATCATTGCGGTTCCAGCCACACCTATTGAGAGGCCGTTGAGAAAATCTCGTCGGGTTATCTGTCTGTCCATGTCGCTATCCTATGTCATGCTCGCGCCGTTTCTTAATTCCCCGCGGCAGTAAATCCCCATTGCAAATGCCGCAACCCATGCTAGCAGCATGAAGGTACTGTAGTTGGTGATGTCGTCCAGAGGGATTACACCGGTGACCAGAAAGCCGTAAAAGACGGGATAGATAATGCCGAAGAGGCCCAGACTGACAGCGGCGACCTTTGCGCTGGTTGAGAACCGGAACAGTGGGCGGGCAACCAGTAATCCGAACAGTGACCAGAGCCAGAGCCCCAGGTAATCGAAGTAGGAGGTCAGGCTGTAAGGGTAAGACTGACTATTAATGGAGAGCAGGGTGAGCCCCGGCTCCTGGCCGGATGATCCCGCGGCCAGATCTTGGGCGGCCAGGGGAACGATCCAAAGTTCGGTACCCTTGGTGATTAGAATCGCCATGGTGCCAAGCATCAGCACGATGCCGCCTGATACTGCGGCCAGGGGATTAACGCGGTAAACCTTCCAACAGATGGCGGCGAAAACCGCTGCAAGTGTGAACACCTGGACAATCTGGGTGACCCAGCTGAGAACAAAGGCGCCGTTGTTTTCGTTCAACCAGGCGACTTTCTCAGCGGCCGTGCTGCCAGCGGGGGCGTCATAGACTCCGAACATGCTCACGGCGGTGAACACGAAAAGGACGATAGCTGACAGGTATGCGGCTTTGTTGATTTGACTGTCCAATCGAGAGGTAGTACTCATAGTTAACTCCTTAGAAAATTATTGTTAATTGTTAGCGGCTGTTCCTATTACTTCACTTTTGCCACAACAGCATTGATATCCAGGTCCAGTTCTACCCTGCGTCGATGATAGCGCCAACCCTCCTGGGTTCGCTCCAGTTCATCGATATACCAGCCTGAGGCGACAAATTCATTGCGGGTTCCCTTTCCGTCCTGGAGAACGGTGAGCATGCGAACCCGTTGCTGGGCGGTATCGCCGCTGATGTCGATTTCCGGCTCTGTAGTCACATGGACGGCTGTCGTGGTGGCGTTGCAGCGTGCGGCAATCTGCTCGCGCCCGACGTAGGTTGCCTCGCCAACGATATTGAACTCCGCGTCCTCCGTGAAGAGGTTGGAGTACGACGTGCCGTCTGCCAGGTCGGCATAGCGATTGTATTTGGCATTCAATTGTCTTATTGCCACATAGTCTAAAAGGTTTTGCATTTCGGTTTTCTGCATGAAATTATCTCCTCCAGGCTTAGCAGTTATTTTGTGTTTCAGTCTTCTTGCTACCCGTTGCCCAGTTGCTCATTGACAGCCCGCCAGGCTGCGTCGATCGCTCCGTCGAGGTAAGCCCGATTCTCAGAATCTGAGTTTGCAATACTGATGCGACCAAAGGGCTTGCGACCCAGTTCGTGGGGTGCCTCGCCCTCTGGCCATTTAGGGTCGTATAGATCCATGTAATCGTAGGCGTAGCCGTGTGACCAGCGGTTGATGGTGATCGCTTCGATGTCCCGTTCGGCATCGAGGCCGAAAGCGCCAAACATACCGGTCAGTTGCTCGCGTATCTCCCGCTCATAGTCCGCGAATGTCGTGGTATAGAGTTTGTGCCTAGCCTGGCGATACAGGTCCCGGCCGCTCTGGCTGCCATTGTTTTTGTCGGTTGGTGAGGTCAGCATATAGATAAGCATCGGCGAATCGGGATCGTCGCTGTGTTGATAGTCGCCGATCGAGACCGGTGGGGTGCCGGATACCATTTTGTAAGGGCTGGTGGGGCAGTGGAACACTTCCACTCCGGCCTTATTAAAGGCGTGGCGATTTCGTACCATTACGATCGACACTAGCAGCGGCGTCTTTACGCCATAAGCAAGGCCTTCTTTCTGCTCCTTGGGCATTTCTGGACAAAGGTGCGGGATCATGCCGTTGTAGCAGGCCATGATGCAATGCTTGCCCTTCACGCGGTAAGTTTCACCCTGAGTCACGTAGCTAACCGAAACAGAACCATCGGTATTGTTATGTGCGTTAACCGCGGAGCTGTTCAGCCGGAGCCGCACTGGGTGGTTCGGTAAATCCAGTTTGTTGTAGTCGAAACGGGCCGTGATTAGATCTTCGATGGTGCTGCCGGGGGCCGCAGCTGGAATCAGACGCCTTACCATTTGTCTTGCCAACGAGGCGTTGCCGTCGGGCATCCAAACCACGTCAGAATCTTCGAGTATCATGCTGTCTGCCAGCGCCTCATAGGCTTCCTGCCCTAGCACGCTAAAGCCCGGTGACCCCCACTTGACGGCATCGGCAATTGAGATGGAGTCGGCGCCTAGGCAGAAAGTCACACCTATCACCGTATTCCATAGCGAAGAGGTATTTTCCGCGAGGCCAACATACTCCCTAAGGAAGTTTTCGTAGCTGGTGCGCTTGAGAAACTCCTTGATATTTTTCTCTGGCAGGGGTTTCTTCAGCGCCAGAGTGCCCTCTACAAACGCAATGAGTTTCTGTTGTTCTGCAGCCGGGACTGTCAGTGACTGAATCAGCTCAGGGTAGTTGCCCATACCAAACCAGGCGCCCATCCAGGGTCCGTTGATAACCGTGTCTTTGCCGAAGTGCTTGCGGTCTGTATACAGGCCAACCTGTGACTCTGGGCTCGCTAGATCCCAACCGGGCGCCATCGCTGCCCTGACTTTATCGATATCAAAGCCCAGATCTCTTACCAACTGCTTGGATTGCGGGGAATACAGGTGTGAATCTTGGAAATTACCACTGCCGCCGGGAGCGAGCAACATCCTGCCCTGGCTGTGGAACTCATTGCGCCTGGCGTGGCCACCAAATTCATCGTGGTTATCCAGCAGGAGGATGCGTGCATCTTTGCCGGCCTTCTGCTGATAGAACAGGGCGGCAGCCAGACCGCTGATACCCGAACCCACCACTATCAGGTCGTATTCCTCGTTGAGGTCCTGATAACTGGAAGGTTTCTCTCCGCGCCAAGCCAAGGCATGGGAGGTTTCAAAAGCACCATCGTGATTGCCGCGAATGCCCGTCAACGCAGGCGGATAATAGTCGCTGGAGAGTGCCGACGCTGATTTTATGGCCTCTGCCAGCGCAGTATGTGGGCCTATTACCGCAGCACCGGCCAGGCCAATGGAAACGCCGTTGAGAAAGTCTCTTCGTGTTATTTGTTTAGCCATGTATTAAACCTGTGCGAATGAATTATTGTTCCAGTAGTTTGTAAAATAGGTTGGTGTCGAGAAACTCGGTAATACTGCAGATCTTGTCGTCTCGATAGCGGAGTACGTGTACGTACTCATTGTTGTAAGGCATACCTGTACGGCCGTTTGCCTTACCATTGAACTGTACAACGGCGATGCCGTCTCCCGTCACGATGTCATTCACGGTGATTGCCACGCCGTTCTGAATCGCCACTATTGACGGCATCGGCGGCTGTTCCCTCCGGTACCTTGCCAATGGCCTCATGTGTTTTGAGTGTCATTCTTCGTTTCCTGTATGGGTGCGTTGACAGCGACCCCTATGATAATTAAACTTTACATCAGTGTATAGTGTAGTGCTCGCTTTAACGAGTGTTTTTTGACCGGAATTGGAGCTAGCCCTTGAAGATTGTATTGGATTGCGATAAATGCCAGGGGCATGCCATGTGTGCCGCCCAGGCCCCGGAAGTCTATGAGTTGGACGACACCGGTTATAATAGAATGAGTGAGTTCACTGTCGTCGAAGGGCAGGAGGAGGCAGCTAGGCTTGGCGCTTCCTGGTGTCCTGAGGACGCTATTACCCTGATAGAGTAATGCAGTATGAGAACGATTTACAGTGAGCAGCACATGGTAACCGGGCCCAAGACATGGCCCGTCAGATTTGAATTCAACTGATCTCTTGCAGAGCATAAGGTTTGAAAGCGCGAGTGGCCTGACGCTCGCGGCAGATTTAGGCGGGCCTGAGGCAGGTCAGCCTGTACTTCTGTTACACGGGGGTGGCCAGACGCGTCATTCCTGGAGCAAGGCCCTCTCTGAACTGGCGGCAGCGGGATACAGGGTGACAGCCCCAGATTTGCGAGGGCATGGGGATAGTCAGTGGTGCACCCAGGGCGGCTATGCATTGGATGACTATATTGTCGATTTAGGCCTTATCATGGACTCGTTGCCATCGGCCCCGGTATTGGTTGGTGCTTCTCTGGGTGGTGTGGTCTCGCTGATCGGCCTTGGTGAAATGCTTTTGCCCCGTGCGAGGGCACTCGTTCTGGTCGATGTTGTGCCGCGCATGGAGACGGCCGGCGTGCAGGAAGTCATAGACTTCATGTCCGCTAACACCGGTGGATTTGTGTCGATTGAAGCTGCGGCCGATGCAGTTGCGCAGTACCTGCCGCATCGCCCTCGGCGTTCCAGCAGGGATGGCCTGCTCAAGAACCTGAGGCAACGCAGCGACGGGCGCTATTACTGGCACTGGGATCCTGCGATTCACAGCAGTGCTGGCTCATCAGGTTACATCGAGGCTATGGCGCGGCGAATGGAAGAGGCCGCCAGGCTAATCGATATTCCTACCCTGGTGGTGCGAGGAGGACAGAGCCGCGTGGTGAGTCCGGAGGGGGTGGCGCACCTGGCAGAACTGATACCCCACGCTGGCTATGTAGATGTTGCCTCAGCGGGGCACATGGTTGCTGGCGATCAGAATAATGAATTTAATGAAGTTATTCGAGAGTTCCTCGCCTCTTCATTTGGAAGTGCTTGAAATTCCCGATAGCATCCGGGGGGCTACTCATAACAATTTAGGAGTCAAAAAGTGAAACCATTGAAAAATCGCACAGTTGTAATTACTGGTGCACTGGGCGGGCTAGGCAGAACTGTATGTGCAGTCGCTGAATCTCAGGGCGCTCGTGTTATTCGTGTGGATATTGCCCGCGACGAGAACCTTCCTGATTGTCATGCGGTCGATCTCACCAACGCCGATGCCACACGAGAGTTGATACAAAGTTTCGGACCTTTCGATAGCCTGGTCAATCTCGCCGGTGGCTTTGCCATGGGTACCGAAAGCTGGGACTCGAGTGACGAGCAATGGGACCTCATGTTCAGTCTGAATGTGTCTACCATGCGCAATGCCATCAGGGCCGCTGTTCCTGTGCTGCTGGAACAGCAGAAGGGAAGTATCGTCAATGTCGGCGCTTTTGGAGCGCGTGAAGGGCAGGGTTTGATGGGGGCCTACTGTGCGTCCAAGAGTGTGGTGATGCGTCTCACCGAAACTCTTGCCGAGGAACTTAAAACGAAGGGCATCAATGTCAATGCCGTATTACCCACGGTAATTGATACTGCCGCCAACCGTTCCGCAATGCCTGAAAATAATCCTGCCGACTGGGTATCGCCCGATGACCTGGCTAGCGTTATCTGCTTCCTACTTTCTCCGGCTGCCAAAGCCGTGCACGGTGCGCTGTTGCCTGTGCGGGGATTGAGTTAGTGAACTAACTGCTGTCTTAGTGATGTTCAACTGAATACTTCTTCTGGGGGTATCTCTCGATTGGTGCCTTCTTCTATAAGCACCAACGGTTCTGGCAAGTTAACTCTCTGATCTTGCTATAATCGGTGAATGAAAACATATATGCGTCATCGTTTTCCTCCCGATATCATCAGTTATGCGGTTTGGGTTTATTATCGTTTCAATCTTAGTTACCGAGATGTTGAAGACTTGCTCGCTGAGCGCGGTGTTGTCGTTAGCCGCGAAGCAATTCGCTCCTGGTGTATAAAATTCGGTGCGAATTACACTCGTCGTTTGAAGAAAAGCCATCGTGGTTTTGGTGATACGTTCTTTCTTGATGAAGTATTCGTAAAAATAAATAGCAAGCAGTACTACCTGTGGCGCGCAGTCGATCAAGACGGCGAAGTAGTTGATGTGTTTCTCCAATCAAGACGCAATGATGCTGCTGCAAAGCGTTTCTTCAAACGTTCAATACATCGTCATGGCGGCGAACCTAGAAAAATTGTCACTGACAAGCTACGAAGTTATGGTGTTGCTCACAGAGAATTAACGCCTGAGGC
The DNA here is from genome assembly GCA_913060735.1 of uncultured Cellvibrionales bacterium. Lineage (GTDB taxonomy): Bacteria > Pseudomonadota > Gammaproteobacteria > Pseudomonadales > Porticoccaceae > HTCC2207. Next base: position 17,563 of record CAJXVK010000011.1, on the reverse strand, counting down.
TATTCATAACACGACGCAGTATGCCAATAATAGGGCGGAGCAATCACACGAAACGACCAGAGTAAGGGAGCGCGTTATGAGGCGGTTCAAATCGGTTGGCCAAGCTCAACGTTTTCTCAATGCTCATGCATCGGTTAGTAATTTATTCAACCTTGGCAGGCATCTGATTTCAGCGAATCATTACCGAGACCTTAGGGAAGTTGCGTTTAAAGAATGGGAAAGGGCGGTTGCTTGATGTTTTATTATTGATTTACTTAATCAGGATGACTTAACTTGCCAATACCCTAATTGGCACTCCATATGAGGCATAGTGTTTTTTTGGGCGAGATACAGAATGGTTAATCTTGGATCAAATGGCTTAAGTTAAATTATAAGTTTCTGCCACAGCACTTTTTAAATTTACGGCCATTACCACAGATACAGGGGTCATTGCGCCCAGTCTTTGGAGCATCCCGTGTAATAGGCGTTTTGGGAGGACAACAGCTTGTGTTGGTGCACCCAGGTTCGTTGTCTTCAATCATTGCGTTGGCTGAAAGGCCACTTTTTTCGTTCATATCAATTCTTTACTCTTCTCTTATTCCAATTAGGCTGCGTAGCTAGTATGTCACAGAATGCCCGTATACAGGATGCCCAGTATGATACAGAGAGTGGAGTCTAGTATGAAGGGGGTTTTTTCGGGGAGATATACCGCAGAAATGGCTGACCCAGTTATCCTGTTTGTGATATGCATGCGGGTTAATCGGTTGCTGACCCTACACAGATGGCTTTTACCCACGTTTAATACATTAAGGTTGCGGATTCATCTGCAAAAGCCCACCAGAAGGTTACCTTTGCGGCTATTTATCCCTGTATTGGACGGATATAGGTATTATGCAATACTGGAAGGGCTTTGATTTATTGGAAGCCTTTTCCCATGATAAGAATCAGCCCATCTTAAGTCTTGGCAACAATTGGCGGTGCAGACTCAACTTGACCGTACCTTTGGTTATTGGCATGAGACCCATGGGATAGAGCCTGATAAGGCGGAGGCTATCTATGGCAGTATGCCTGTTCAGTTAAGCCGTTGTATCTAATCACGTAGAATTAAAAGCAAAACAGAATTCGGCCAGAGGTCGATTTAAATAATAATTCATATAATCTCTAAGCAATAAACTGTCAGTATAAGAATATTGCAAAGGCTTAGAGACTGACACCAAGAGACCTTCTATGCACTACTTTCGTCCTCTTTACCCTTTCTTATTAGGGTTGCTTTTGATTTTATCCACCTCAACATTTTATAGCCTAGCAGCCCTCAATGGTGTGGGCCAGGCAGTTCTTTTCACTCTAGTGGTATGCATTCCCATTTGGCGCACCGGGCGCATGAGCTATGTCGATATTGGCTGGCCCTGGGGTCTGGTCTTACTCGGTATTATTAGCTTGCTGTATAGCGAAGGTTATTGGCTGCGGTCTCTTACTGTGAGTGCGGTGGTTATTTTGGTTGGGCTTCGTATGGGTTTGGGTGCCTTAAAAATGTGGCAACTAGGCCTATTAAAGAAGGAATTCCCTCGCTATCAATATCAACGCATTGTTTGGGAAGAAGAGGGCAAAGACAATACAGGCCTAGCTTTACAGGTGGATGCAATTTCTCAAGGGCTAGCGAATGCCTCATTTTTGGCGTTCCCCGTATTTATTATTGCCTCGAATAATAGCGAAGGGTTTCTGTTGCTGGAGATAGTGGGGCTGGTTATCTGGATTTTGGCCTTTGCTATGGAATCTATTGCTGACTTGCAAAAGGTACGTTTTCTTAAGGCCATGAAGAAAGCGGGTAAGCAACGTCAGGTTTGTAATGTTGGCCTATGGAAATACTGTCGTCACCCGAACTACTTTGCTGAATGGATGGTTTGGAATGGCTTGGTAATCGCTGCAATTCCATCTTGGTTGGCGCTGAGAGGTTCTGAAACTGAGCCGGTGTGGTATTTGCTTGGGTTGGGGCTGTTGCTGGCCTCGAGATTTATGTACCGCACATTGGTCTATATAACTGGTGCGGTTCCATCTGAGCATTTTTCAGCTCAGAAAAGGCCCGGCTATACAGATTATCAAAAGCAGACCAATCGCTTTTTTCCTGGGCCAAGTAAAACGTTACATAATTAATTTAAAGGGTAAGAGGGGCTATCTATGAGAGTTCTATTTATTTTGATCATATCTTTATGGGCCATAACTGGGTGGGCTGAACCCGCAGCCGATCCCTCTGGGCTTTGGAATACCTTTGATAAAGCTGGCACACTGCAATCGACGGTGGAGATTAAAATTGAAGATGGTCGGTTATATGCAACCGTGGTCAGCATACATAATCAATCTGAGGAAAATCCGCTATGCGAGAAGTGTGAAGGTGATTTATATGGCAAGCCGGTCATTGGTATGGAAGTTATTAATGGGCTTACATTAAAGAAGAATATCTGGCAGCAAGGCACTATTTTTGATCCGCAAACGGGCGGCAGCTACAAGGGTAAGGTTTGGTTGGAGGAGGATGTACTTTCTGTGCGCGGCTATCTGGGTTTTGCCTATCAAACTAAATTTTGGCAAAGGGCTCTATAAGCCAGACTATAGTTGGTCATTATGCACTGCTGCGATTTATGGCAGATCAACGCCGATTTAATATACTTTCTGTAGTTGAAGTTCTTATAAGATTGTCATCTTTTGTAAGAGCCTCAGCCAGTTTCCCCTCCCCATCAGTGTATTAAATACTAAACAGTGCCAGCGCGCCGTTAGGCCCTGCCTGTTTCATATACACATCTCCCCGCTCTTTATAAGCAAAATCGCCCGCTATTTTGATGCGATTTCTCAGCTCTTTGCCAGTTTCTCAATCAATATCGGTAACCTGAAGCTCACCCTCTAAAACCAAGGAGGTTGTCTCTGCAGTGAGCCGGTGAAAATGGCAATAGCAATTTGGCTCTCATTTAACCAAGAGTTCCAAATGCCCATCGTTCCGCGCGTCTACAACAGCATCGGAATAGTCTATAGGGTAATCAAAATTACTCCCTTCAGTGTAGCGGTGCCATTTAAGGTCTTTATTATTTATTAGATATATGGAACCGGAGTTCATTAATCGTAACGCCATTGTATGTGTCGCCGCATCGGAAATCGGAGCCGCTATCGCTAAATGATTCTGCGAAGTAGGTGTCGTAAAATTGGGGCGTTGAAAAATAAATACGTTTATGTATAGTCGTTGTAAATTTAATCAAGGAAAGAAGATGAAGATATTAGCAGTGGTATTTGTATTATTTTTTTCATTATTTTCCTTTGCGCAGGATGATTCGCTATCCAGAAATGAAAATATTAAGTTGTTTAATGAAGCGCAGGAGTGTTACAGAAAAGCAGCTACCTATCATCGAGTAGAGGCTATGGATTGCGCTAAAAGATCACTTGAAATTGGCCAACTCTTGTTTGAACCTGAAAGCCTTAATATCGCAGTACTGACAATCAACTACGGACTAGCTGTCGAGACGGCTTTTAGCGGAAGTGGGCGGTCTGATGGTCAATTACCTGAAGCCGGAATCACAAATAACAGTAATCAAATTCTTCAGAATGCTCTGGCCCTCTATGAGGGGGTTTATGGGGAGGACTCCCCGGAATTGATTGATTTACTAATTACCTTAAAAAAGTATTCTCGCGCATTGGATATCTCTGAGGATAGTTTAGGTGATAAATCTATTAGTCATGCCGAGACCCTGCTGGCTGTTAGTTTATCGTTAGTAAAAGAGTTGCATAGTACTAATTATAATAAGGCAATTCGTTATGCGAGATCGGCTTACGAGATATTTAGTAGAGAAGTTGGCACAGAATCTTCTGGTGCTACGCTTGCTAGTTTTCTGATAGGCAAGATAAAAATGGGCTTAGGAAGATATAAGTCTTCAATCCCTTATCTTCTTCAAGCGACAAAAAATCCCTCAGTCTCCAGTTTTGCCCATGCGTTCTTGGTCGAGGCTTTTGATAGGACTAGTCAGCCAAATAAAGCAACCTTGCATGCTCAAAAATTAGGTGAGCGATCGAGCGGAGTTACAGGTGATGACTATATGCCACTCTTTGTTAGATCACCTGATTACCCTTTGAAAGCATTAAAGAGGGGTAAGGAAGGTTATGTGGTTATTGAATTAACAATCTCAAAAGAGGGGCTTGCAATTTCTCCTGTCATGATTGAAGAAGAGCCAAAAGGGTATGGGTTTGGAAAAGCTGCTCTAAAAGCAGCACATACACTGAGGTATGTGCCACGTTTCATCAATGGTGAGCCGGTGAAAGTGTCGGGAGTGCTCCATAAATATTCGTTTAAAATGGCACGGTAATTAATGTTTCGACCCAACCTCCATTAATTCATGTAAGAATAAGCTCATAAAAGCAAAAGAAAACCCGCCGAAGCGGCTGGGTCAGTCGGATGATATTGCACCCCTGGTTGAATTATGGGTTAGTGAGGGGGCAATTTTATTTCAGTGAATGTAGTTATGTCGATGGCGGAGTCATGCAGGCGGGCTAGAATTTTTTAAGAGCCTAGAGCGGATTATCGAGCTAGATTATCTTCAGCTATAGTCTGCATCAGATCTTTATATTCAGTGCTCCATTTACACAAAGAGACTAACACCGGCATAAAAGATAGCCCAAATTCCGTCAGGGAGTATTCCACCTTGGGCGGTATTACTTCAAATACCTTGCGATCAATCAGTCGATCTCTTTCTAACTCGCGCAGCTGCTTAGTTAACATTTGCTGAGTAATAGGCGTTAGGATTCGTTTTAGCTCGCCAAATCTCACCGGCTTGTTACGCAAGTTATAAATGATGGCTATTTTCCACTTTCCGCCAATCAGGCTTAAAGCGGTCGTCACTGGGCTTTTGCATTGCGTCATAGTATGTATATGTAAACCAGTATGATTTTGGTATCTACTTATATAAAGCATTCTGAAAGCCCTATCATACTCTTCATTAAAAATTGATCAAATATAAAAACGAAACGTTTAAATCGGGGTAAAGGAACAATGTCAGAGTAAAGCTCAAAGGAAATACGATCAAAAATAACCAGTGAAAGCGTATTAGAGTTACCAATCTTTAATGGAGAGATGCCAACGCCAGACGAAAATGATGTGCTAATCAAAGTGGAAGGCTCGCCTATTAATCCCTCTGACCTTGGCCTTCTGATTAGTTTTGCTGCTGACTTGGATACCTTGGCGACTTCCGGTCCGGGTGATGAGGCCGTCACCACAATGAAAATACATCCGGGGCTGATGGGTGCAATGAAGTCAATACTGGATGATTCCATGCAGATGGGTTCGAAATATGGTATCTATGTCGCTGGTGGAGCCATGCAGGCCGGCTAATGCGTCTCGGCTAAAGTAATCAGCTACCGCCGGTTCATTGCGTAGCGTTTTAAGCCTCAGTATTTAATAAAATTATTGTTTTGCGTATAAACAATATTACGGCTGCAGCCCTAGTTATAACTATCAGTTTTCAGTCATTTATCTAGTGACAGCTGCGTGGCCTTAATTTATACTACTTTTTAATTCAAGCGTAAATCATAAAAGCCAGTCGGTGGAAAGTGTTAAAGAAAAGCTTGATATTTTAATGGTGACGGGGCTGTTTTGGCCATAGAAGTGATAATAATAACAATAATCCCTCGTAGTTGGCAGGGGCGCTAACGCGCTGTGTCAGAAAGGGTTTTTTGGGGGGGATTGTGGCTAGCTTATTAAAGAGATTTTGTCTCGCGGGTGTACTTTTGGCGGGAGTTCCAGGGCATGCAGCAGTCTTGGACCTGACGACCGCTATTTCTGCTGCTGAGCTTTATGATGCTCAGTATCTTCGGGCTCAGTCTGTTTTTGAACAGTCCAGTCATATGGACGATGAGGCGCGCGGTGCGCTCAAGCCTCATTTAATGTTGTCGCACGATCAACGATATACCGAACAAGAGGTCTTGGAGTCCGAGAATGAAGTGTACCGTGGGGGTTCTAGTGACTTTGTCAGTCGCACTTCCATGGTTCGTCTTGAGCAGGTGGTCTACGACCGCCAAGCCTGGCAGTGGTATCTCCGAGCTGGGGTTGAGCAGAAGGTTTTTGTTCAAGATCTGCGTGCCGAATACCAAAATCTATTACTGCGTCTAGCTGAAGGTCTGCTTTTTCAAGAAATGGCCGCGGCAGAGTTACGTCTGGCGAAATCTGATGTCGATGCGCTTAAGCGTCTGGCACTGGTGCAGCGCGCGCGGTTCGAGCAGGGTGAGGTGGCACGGGTTGACTTTTTGGATGCTCAGGCGGGTCTAGACAATGCGCGCGCTAAGGCCAGTGAGGCACGCCAAAAGGTGAGCGAGCTGCAGCGTCGAGTAGATATGATTGTCGGTGAGCGAGTTGAGCTGACTATGCCGCTTACTCAGAACTGGATTGCTGTAGATGCACCTCTGGCGCTGGATGATTGGTGGCGGCGTGCCGAGGCGAACAGCCCGCAACTGATTGCCGCCGAACTGCGCCGTGAGATGGCCCGGTTGGGTCATAAGAGTGCGCGAGCTGCCTCTCTGCCGAAGTTTTACCTCTCTGCAGAATACAACCGCGACTCCAAAGACGACACATTATTTGGTGGTGGCGCCACCATTCGCGGTGCTGCAGTGTACCTGCGAACCCAGTGGGACCTCTACGACGGCGGCAGCTCGATTGCCAGGGCGCGGCGCGCTTCCGGTGAGTTGCGCACGGCAGAGTTAGAGCGTGAGTTGATTGGTCGCGACATTAAGCAGCTAGTGGATATTAACCTCGACAAGCTCGCAGCTGGTCTCGACCAGATTCGCGGCTATCGCTCAGCGGTGGTTGCGGCGTCTGAGCTTGCCTCGTTGCGCAAAATTCAACTAGACGGTGGTACCGTAGATGAGTTCAAGTATTTGCAGGCTTTACGTTCATCTGTTCAATCCCAAACCAGTTTTTCAAAGGCAGTTGGCAATTACCAGCTAACTGTATTGCGCCTACTTCATGCTGCTGGAGTATTGACGCCAGCAGATTTAATCAAACTGCAGTGATCAAGTAACAGCAAATTTTTATGCCATTTTGGAGAGTTTTTTTATGCAACAACTGATTTATAGCAGCGTCGTCCCAGTGAACCGCGTTGCCCATAGAGAGAAGAGTATTCAAAAGGTCAAACACCTTTCTTTTGCCAAAGACGTTAACTCTTTTCCCATTGTTGTTGCAGAATTTTTGCGGGTCAGCGAGGAGATGCCTGTGGTATTTATTGAAGCCGGGGATGCTGTTGTGCCTGTTGCGCTAACAGGCTTGGCCGAAAAGCAGAATCTCTTGGTGACGGCAGAAGACAAGTGGGATGCCCGCTATGTGCCTGCCTTTATCCGCCGATATCCTTTTGTGTTTGCAGAGATAGAAGGCGGTGAAGAGTTGACCGTATGCGTTGATGAAGGCTACGAGGGTTTGAATGAGGAGGGGCGCGGCGAGCGTCTTTTCGATAGCGAGGGTGAAACCACTGAATACCTCGCTCGCATTATCGAATTTTTGCAGGATTATGAGCGGCAATTTTCTGTCACCAAAGCGTTTTGCGCTCAGCTCAAAGAGCTTGACCTATTGATGGATGGTACTGCTCAGATTGACCTGGGTGATGCTGGCAAGCGAACCTTGGGTGGTATTAAGGTTGTAAATGAGGCGGCGCTTAACAAATTGACCGATGAGCAATTGTTGGGCATGGCTCGCAGTGGTCAGCTGCGCGCAGTTCATGCGCATCTAAGTTCGTTGAGCAATATCAATCAGCTTGCTGATCGAGCTCGTGAGCGCGGTCTTGAGGGAGGCGATGCATCGGTGGAGCAGCCCGAGGCGGCGGTGAGTGAATAGTTTTTTTAAATGACTGTTTGGTTGGTGGAGTATTAAAATGTCCTTTACCAGCCGGTCGGAACTAATTTTGTTGGAGTTATGGGTAGCTACTTAGATATCGTCAAGCTGGGTCTCGATCGCCGTCGCAAACGTTCTGTTTTGCCGGCGCTGATTAGGCTCGCTCGGCGGAATCAGCTTAATCGTCGTGGGCGGCGTATTTTGCGCAAGTTTGCGCCGCATGCTTTTCTCTTTCGTGGTGAATCTCTTGAACCTCGCATTCTATTGTCGGGAGACCCATTCAGCGCGACTATCGGTGAGGGGGCGCTGGCAAATCTTGAATCCATTACGCTGCGTGTCGATGAGACCCAAACCACCTTCGAGCTGGTCAATGACGATGGCGATGTGGTTTCTCAAAATGCGATTGCAGATACTTCTGAAATAAACTTATCGGTAACGTCCGATGCCGATTACGCCACCAGTTTCATTATTGATAAAAGCTATACCGCCTGGCGAACAGCCGCTGGTTTAGATTCTGATAGTAGCAACGATGTGGCGGTGACATTTGTTGGTAGCGGCCAGGGCGATGCCCTGGAAATTCATGGTGATTTTGATGCTGACTGGGTGGTGGGTGAAAACACGGCTGTCTATGCTGTAGGCGAAGTTAGCTGGTTTGATGCCAGTGCAATCGAACAGCTCAATCTGGCTGTAGAAGGTACAGTAGATGGTGATCAGGATTCGCTGTCGTCGGAATTAGTCGGTGGTGTCTGGCAGGCTGTTGCCGATGGTGTAATTCGGTTTGGTGCTAACGCCGGGGCCGATGGCAGCCTTCTAATAAGCGGCGTAGATGCCGTTGAAGGTGACGCTGATGGCACTCAGGTGTTCGATTACTCGGCCCTTGGGTCTGAGTTAAATTTGGATCTTCGAGCGGGTCTTGCTACGGCGGTTGAAGCCGATGGCTTTGGCGAGATAAGCAACTTTAAACATTTCATCGGCTCAGATTTAGATGATCATCTAATTCTGTCTGGCAGCGATCTTATTTCTTCGTTTGATGGAGGGCAGCCTGATAGCGGAGATGATAATGATCGATTGGTCATTCTTGACTATAGCTTCGACCAGGCACAAATAAGCGACAGCTCGGTAGACTTTGGAGACGACGGCAGTATTAGTTTTGCCAATCTTGAGTTGCTCTCTCTCCTGTCAGGGGAGGGGATTACCAATGATATGTCTATTTCTGGAGCCCAGGTTTCAAATAACAGCGCATTGAAGCTTGAAGTGACTGGTGGGGGTGGTAACGATAATATCATCGGCACCGTAAATGATGACATTTTACGAGGGGGTGGCGGCGACGACGTCCTAACTGGTAGGGCGGGAGACGATATCCTGGTCGCCACTCTTAATGCATCTTCTATTGCTCAGGCTAGTATTCTTGGCGGGGCTGGCAGTGACACAGTCTACTTCGAAATGTCTGACGCCATTAATGCCATTGTGCTGGCAGATAGCGGCGCTTCAACCCCTGTTATAGCAACGGTTTATAACAATGCCACTGAGCTTGGTGATATTCAGGCAACTGAGGTTGAGTCTGTGGTTGTCGAGGGACATGCTGGCGACGATTCCATTGACGCCAGCGCTATAAGCGGGATGGGCATAGTTGCTCGGGGTAATGATGGCAACGATAGTATTATTGGCGGCGCAGCAGATGACGTTCTCGATGGCGGTTCTGGAGATGATCTTTTGGTGGGCCGTGCCGGTGCCGATAGGCTGACTGGAGGCGGAGGCTCTGACTGGATCTATGGTGGCGATTCTCAGGGTGGTAATGCACAGGAGAATGATACCTTAGCGGAAGATGTTTCTGGATTTGCTGCCTTGGGAGATATGCTCTCAGTGTCGGGTGAGCAATCGGTAGTGCTAAGTGAGATTGCTGTTGCCGACGCTAACGGTGGTGTTGATGGCGAATTGGTGGTGACTATCGACGGCACTGACTTGGCTGGTGTTTCAGTTTCTTCCGCCGCTTTGACGGCCGACCATGCAAAAAGGATTCAGGCTAGCCTAACCGCCGCTAATTTTGCAGATTACAGGGTTCAGGCGGTAGTGGTTGATGGCAAAATTCAACTGGTGTTTTTTGGCGGCTACACTGCGGCTAGCACTAATCTTCCAACAGTTACTGCTGCTCTGTCTAGTTCGTCGCAAGGTGCCGTCACCGCCAATAGTCCGCAGTTAATCTCAGATAGTGACAGCCTGACAACTGTTCTGGGCTCCTCGGCCCTGAGGCATCTAGAGAGCCTCGGCTACCATGATCTTGTTGTGGACAATAACGCTGCCGGGGCGTTTAAACTTAGCGTTGGTGGTGAGCAGTTAGCGCCTTTGATGCTAGTTGAGGATGATGCTAACGCCGAGAGAAACCTTCTCGCTGACGAGCTTGAGCAGGCCATTATTCGCCTTGAGGGGATAGAGAAAACTGATTTTAAAGTCATTTGGTTGCCGAGCGAGGCTTCCGATGACAACGGCGGAATATTCCGCATCTATTACACGGGTCAAAATGCGGGCTTGGCAGAGACGGCTCTGCCAGTGCTCAGTGTTGACGGCGACTCTGTCACCTTGCAAAGCTATCAGGAAAGCTCGTCGTCTCGGGACTTTTTGTATGACATCGATGGTGTTGAGGTCGGTGGGTCCTCATTAACAGACTACATAACCGCAGTATCGGTAGCTGAGGGTGAGTTTGCCCAAGGTATTATTATTGATGGCCAAATGGGTCATGACATCATCGTTGGGTCTGTTAATTCTGATATTTTACTCGGCAACACCGGCGACGATCTAATTGATGGGTTTGGTGGTGACGGTGATACTCTGTACGGTCACGAAGGCGAAGATATATTGCGTGTCGCTCTCGTCGAGGGCGCCGCCGCTTCACAGGTGGCATTTTTATCTGACCAAGTCACTGTCTCCGATGGATCTGGCAATAACCTTTACTCTGCTACATACCATGGTTTTGATTCAACATCCTTAATTGGGACTTCGGCTGCCGAATCTCTAGATGCTAGTGGATTTAACGCATTCGATGAGTCTCTGGAGCTTGCAGACCTGGGTGGAGAAGCGCTAGAGAGAGGAGCTGGATTTGATTTTGCCTTCGTTATGAGCGATGAGCGTCTCGAGGTTAGCCTTGAGGGCGCAAATACTATGCAGGACATTTTATTAATCCTGCAGGCAACAGATTTAGATGGCGATGGTGAAGAGGACCTGGCTGATAGCTCTATCAGCGGAGGTCGCTTTATTATTGATACTGGAGGCATAGCAGTCGATTCGTTGGAGAGTGCCTCGGATTCCAATGTCATCACTAATATTGGTCTACAGGGATTGAGCACCACCGCTAATGCAGACGTCTATCAGGGTGCGTCTATCCAATTTGGTTATGCCAAGCTAGATGGTCTGGGTGGTGATGATGAGTTAACAGGAACTGAAGGTAATGATCAGTTTATTATTTCTAATGCTGGGGCCAGAGCTGTAGAAGGTGGTTCTGGGGACGATTTGATGCGAGTGGTTACCGTAGCCACGAACGTAAACGCCTCCATCAATAGTGGGGTTGAGTCGCTCACTTTCAGTGATGGTGAGACGGGCAGTCTGACCTTCGCAGGCGTAGAAACTATTACCCTTATTGCCGAAAGTGCATCGACCTTGAATCTAGGTGATCTTACCACTGCTGTGGCGTCTCTGGTGGCTGAGGGAGCGTCTATTACCACCACGGGCGAAGGCGACACCATCGAAATAGCCCAGGACGCGTTGTTTGCTTATGCGCTCGTTCTTAGCAGTGGGCAGGAAATTATTATTACCTCTGCTACAGAGCACCAAAATCTATTGGACGGCAATTGGTCTGATTATATTTCAGTGACGCCAAACGATTTAAAATTGCCGACCGTCTACACCATCGTGGCAAATAATGGGCTCTCTTTCGAGTTTGTTCCAGGAAATGAAGATATTAGGCCGGCTATCACAGATGTAGACGGTGGTTTTCAGTTATCTCAAGGTGAGTCTGTTGACCTGCTCGCTGCGTTGGCCAGCAATCCGCGTGACCTTACCATTGCTAGCACTGACGGAGAGGCTGTTGATCTGCGCTTTAGCGCGGCGTCGACACCCCTGGTGAGTCTTGCTGGCAACTCAGCCATAAGCTGGACTAGCGGGGCGCCAGCGTCGGTCACCTATGCCGCAACTGACATAACACTGAGTCGTAATATCCTGATTCAGGATTCGGCAACCTTTCAGTTTGTCTCCGACTCTTTATATGTAGGTTCGGCCAGCAGTGCTGATTTGATGGTCATTGATACTCGTGATTCTGGCATGACCTCGGCGTCTAGCCTGGCATTTTACGGACGCAACGTGGAATTCGAAAATGTCGTTATTATTGCGACTCCTGTTGATAACGCAGTGCAGTTTGTCGATGATAACTCTACCTCTGCCGTGGCCACTGTGCTAGGCGCAGATGTGACATCTGAATCCCATCGTGACCAGCTGATTAGCATGACAGCATCGGCTGCCTCTGCAACAGCTAATGCTGGTGCGGTTACAATCTATGCTAAAGACATAGGTTCCTTCAGTCCCTTTTTGGGGATTTATAACAATGATATTTCTCGAGCAACTGTCGCGCTTAAAAACGCACATATCCACGCTGGTGACATCGATATAGATGCGTCCGTTGATAATAAGGTTATTCTGGAGGATCGAGACCCAGATGGCAGTCTCTCTTCAGATTCATGGAAGAATGACTGGGCGTCGACTCCGTTCTTTGGTGACATGCTGGCTAATGCTGATAGCTCGGCCCTGCTGTTCGGGATGGCCGATACGACGACAGTCTCATCTATTACAATAGATGAGCAGTCGCTGATGGTGTCTTCGACCTTCTCAGCTGATGCACTAAATGTGGCGTCAGCGACCGCTACTCCGGCGACCATGTTTACGGGTGCCGCTGTTGCGATTTTAGATGCTGATACAACAGTATCTGTGAGCGGCGGGCTCTTCGTTGCCGCTGATGCCACATTGTTCGCTAAAACCAAGTCGACTCTTGAAGCTGACTCAACAGTGGATAGCAAGATTGCCATCGCATTGGCCATAGGGTTATCAGATAGCGACACGACTGCCAATTATACAGTCGGCAAGTTTGGCTATGTGGGCGGTGATTTGGTGGTTCAAGCAAAACAAATTGATGATTACACCGTGAAGGCGGTGGCAGCGCCCAAAAGCAATAATTCGCCGGTCGCAATAGCTGTTGCTGTCGGATACGAGTCTAGTGACTCAACCGCATCCATAGTCTCTGCATCTGGGGATAGCGAATTAACGGTCTTGGGAAATCTCAGTGTTCAAGCTGATCATAGCGCTGCAGGATCTGGTTTAAAGGCTAATGCTGAGAGTGCAGATGGAATAGGTAAAAAGTTTGCTCGGGCCAAGGATGCCCTCGGTCTTGATTTATTACAGGATGGCGCGGAAGTTGCGCAAGGTGATGTGGGGGAGCTTGCCAAATTTATTGTGGTTTCGAAATTAGCTGGACTCATACCGATCGAGGATGCAAAAACTATCCAGGTCGGGGCTTCTGTGGGTGTTTACGAGGATATTAACAACACGACAGCGATACTTGGTGATGACGTTGCCTTGACGGTCAACGTCAGCGGCAATGTTTTAGTAAATGCTGAGGCTTCAGCCAAGGCCTCATTGCGCGTAAACGCGGAGGTTGGCGGCGGCAAGAATACGCCGATGGACGATGCAACCGCATCGGTAAGTGAAAAAATTTCTGGCAAAGGTGAAGTGGTAAAACCCAAATTTGCGGGTGCTGTAGCCGTAGGAATAATAGATTCGACGAATGCAGCTCAAGCAAATATCGGCTCAGGAGCCTCTTTAAAAGTAGGCGAAAATATTTCGGTTACCTCAAGTTCGGTAAGTGGAGACAGTTGGTCGACGATTTGGGATGAGAATGTTTTAAATCTTTTCGAAAGCCTGAGCAACGAGCAATCTAATCTGGTCAGTCACTATCAATCTCAAGGTCAGGTGACAGTCCGTCCCGGTGAAGTAGTGGCTACTAATGATGGCAATATTTATCGATACGGGGCCGGTGAAGAGGCAAGCCTTGACTTGACGTCTGTCGATTTTTCGGGCGAAGACTGGGTAGCATTGACTGGCGGTGCCATTCATCTTGCGTTCAGTGTGCTGGCTAATAGCGGGCGAGAGAGCGCGGTCAAGATTGAAAAAGGTGATCTTGTTTTTATCGATCCGAGCTTTTTAGGGGCTGATAGCGCCGCTGATGCAGGCACTATTTATCGCTTTATTGGTGATACCGACGGCTCTATGGATTTGAGAGCAACCGATTATAGCGACAGCAATCTGTGGTCCAAGTTAGAACTGTCTCAGAGCCGCATTGCTGCCATGCAGGACGTTGCGATTGGCGACGATGATACTGTCCGTGTGGTGACCGGCCCCAGCAGTGGATTAGATGGAAAGTCGTTTAAGTATGACGGCAGTATCGCTGATCAAGATTTAACAACCGCTGACTTTGCCGATAGCGAAACCTGGGAATCATTCTATGCCTCTGTCTTTGATGTGGAGTTTGAGTGGGATGAGACATACCAGCTCCTTCCGGGGCAAATTATTAAAGCACGGGACGCAATCTACCGTTATACAGGGCCGGGAGAGGAGTTTACCTATAGTTCTGAGGATTTGGATTCGTCTAAATTTGAAGCTTACGCAGACCCCAGTTGGGATACTATTTCCAGGGCTATTGACGCAATTCTTGCAGTAGGTGATAAGGGCGCCAACATAGGTGCAATTCCTTGGATAGATAGCTGGGTGGGAGCCACTACTGACGAATCGGAGTACGGTTTAGCAGGAGCGGTTAGTCTTAATACCGTTAGTCAACAGGCATCCGCGACTATTTCAAATAATGCCAGTATTGCAGGCCAAAATGGAGGCGCGGCTGGTGATGTCACTGTAGCTTCTACGGCTCGTAATGACTATTTAAAATACAATAACAATCTCATTCCGTTTGTTTCGAGTGCCAAAGCAGGTGCTGGTTTTAGCTATTCTCAGGTGAATTTATCCTCTGATTCGCTGGCTAAAATTGACGATGGTGTAGTCCTCTCTGCGAAGAAGCTTGATGTCACCGCCGACAATAGTGGTATCGCTATTACAGTCGGTGCGGCTGGCCAATCAAGTGGCGGGAAAGCTAACTTCCTGGGTTCGGTATTTAACCAATACGTTGATAATACGACTTATGCGTTAGTGGGGCAGGGTTCCTATGATCTGAACTATGCCGATGCCACAGCGGTAAATGTTGCGGCCCAAGATAACTCGGCTCCTGTGGTGGTGGTTGGAACATACTCTGCAAGCAAAGGCGCAAGTGTTGGCGCTAGTATTGGTTGGCAGGAGGTAAAACGAGATACCGTTGCCTTCTTTGGTAATGATGAGCGTGGTGTTAAAGGTGAGTCAGTAGCAGAGGTAGATTTTAATTCTGGTGGCACGGCTGATATTGCTGGTGGTGTTGAGGTAACAGCGAAAAACTCTGGCATCCATATAATTGTTGCGATTGCGGGATCTTCTAGTAGTGCGTCGACTGGGTCAACGTCCGGAGGTTCTGCCGGAACTCCGGCAAAAGTCGGTGTGGCCGGTTCTTTTGGGCTTATAGATAATGAGGATCATACGCTAGCGCAAGTTCAGGGCTTCCAGGCTTTTGATTCCGGTGCTGTCACGGTCAGCGCCTCAAACACAACTGAGCAGCATATTGGTGCTGGTGGCGTTGCGATCGCAAAGGGAGGGACATCTGCCACAGGTATAGCTGGAGCGGTTTCGGTCAATATTACTGAGGGCTCAACGATCTCAGGTGTCAGAGACATCGGCATCATAGATTCGGGCGATATTATCGTCAGTACCACAAGAGCTGGTTTAATGGTCAGTGCTGCAGTTGGACTCGGCGTAGCCACTGGCGCTTCAGGTGTTGCGATCACCGGGTCGGCCTCTTGGTTGAGAAAGGACGAGTTGACTGAGTCGGTTGTTGATAACATTGGCTCAAATCCGGGCGGAGAAAACTCCGGTGGACTCTCCGTCACTGCCGTAGACAATACCTCTCTTATTTCTATTGGCGGCGCGATCTCCTATGCTGGTAAGGCTGGTATTGGTGCAGGTTTGGCTCGCGCGGAAAACCTGGGATCTGTTAGAGCCGTTATCGAGGATCTGGGTACAGATCAGAGCAAGCTGCGCCTCTATGGCGATGTTACTGTCTCTGCGAATAATCAATTGTCGATAATTTCAGTGGCGGGGACGTTGGCAGCTGGTGGTGGCACCGGTGTCTCAGCGGCAGGCTCGGTAAGCCTGGTAAATATTGCTCTTGAAGAAAGTGCGACTGTCGCTCGAAGCTATATCGATATGAACGCGGATAGCTCGGTGCCAACACATGATTTAACTGTATCAGCTAAGCAACAAGTGTTCTTTGTATCAGTGGCGGGTGCGGTCGCTTTCGGTGGTCAGGCAGGCTTTGGTATAGGCTTTGCTTACACCACCCATTCAGGCAGTGTTAATGCCACCTTGCTCAATTCGCATGTAGATGATGCTGATGACATCAAAGTCACCGCTCAAAGCACAAATTCCAGCTACATGATTGGTTTTGGTTTGGGCTCTTCCAAATCGGTTGGTATTGCCGGCAGTGCTGCGGTCCTGCGCAACGAGCAGCTATCCATGGCCTCAGTTGTTGGCTCGCAGTTAAGTGCAGCGGATGATGTAGATGTAACGTCGACAATTACATCAACTAGTTTGATGGTAGCCGGCGGTGTTGTGAGAGGCGCAGCAACCGTTCTAGGTGCGGCGGTCGGTACCCAGATAGTGAGCGCCGATGGAACGACCGGCGGTTCGCTGGCGATTATTGACAGCTCAGTTGTTACAGCTGGCGGAGATATAGGTGTCAGTGCAACATCGACATTCAAACTTATTAATGTTGCTGTCGGCGTCTCGGTAAGTTCAGGTGGTGTCGGGCTGTCTGGGTCTGCGGCGCACAGTGAAATTGGTGGATTTACCTATGCCGCTGTTCGCAATGGCTCAAGTATTACGGCTGATGCTATTTCGATAACTGCAGCTGATCTCAGCCAGATCGTGACTATAGCTGGCAGTGTCGCGGTGGGCAGTTCGAGTGGATTTGGCGCCAGTGTTGGAATTGCAACTATTACCAGCGAAAGCAAGGCGCTTTTGAAAGATTCTGATGCAACTGCGCGCAGTGGCGATATCGATGTTACAGCGTCCTTTAGTATGCCGGACGCCAAGGCGGCATTGCAGGGAGGAGGTGTTGTTCTTGCAGCCGATACCGACTCTTCTAGACAGATCCTTAATGTGGTTGTAGCTGGGAGTGGTTCTGGCAGTGGTTTCGCCGCGGGCGCAGCTGTGGGAGTCAACTCGATTCGCAACAATGTGGTTGCGCAGATTATTGGTGATGGGACTCAAACAGTTAATGCCACTAGCGGCGATGTGAATGTTCTGGCCATTGATCGACCAGATATATTGTCAGTTGCGGTAGCACTTTCCTATGGAAGTACTGCGGGCCTAGGCGGCGCGGTTGCTTATAACTTTATCGGTGGAGCGCCAATTACTGATATTGATGATTTATCCAGTCGCAATGTTGATTTCACAGATACTTCAAGCGACGAACGAACGACCAGTACAGATTCGGCGGCCAATATAACCGCAAGTATTGCTGTCTCTTATACACATCTGACGCTGCCGACGAGCGATCTAGTGTAG
>CAJXVK010000010.1 GCA_913060735.1 uncultured Cellvibrionales bacterium | reverse complement strand
TGTGTATAAGAGACAGGGTAATAAGGTTCGGTGATCCAGCCCTTGCGCGGATCATTACCGTAATAAGCATCGCCTGTAAAACCGGCAAAATTAAAGCCCCTTATGATGACATCCTCATCAGTTAGGTTGCGGCCCCAAAGAGACAGCTCCCAATCACCAAACATATAGGTTAGGTTGGCATTTACTAACTCGTAAGACTGTGACTGCTCGCTATGACTGGATGACAGATAAAATTCATCCTTACCTTCAACATCAATACTCAAAGCCAAACTGTCAGTAATCTGTGCCATGGCGCCAAGGGCAAATTGATAGGCCGGTGCATGGGCCTGTTCACGACTATCAAGATCCTGTGAAAGAGGGATATCATATCCGGTTTCTAACAGGCCCAGACTGCCAAACAGCGTCAAGGTTTCGCTAGCGAGCCAATTAAATTCAAGCTCAACACCATAGTTGCTGCCCTTTGCTGAATTGCCGAAATAGTCCGTAAAGCTCAAACCACCATCCACTATTCGAGGTTCAACGAAGGTCTGTTTAATCTGAATATCATCACGCTGCTGATAAAAAACGGCTACCTGTGCTTGAAATGCATCATCCAACCAGCGATCCTTGACCCCAAATTCGTAATTGAGCATCAATTCAGTGTCAAATTCGCGATCTTCTGCAGCCACACTTGGGTTGCTATTTACGCCGCCCGCCTTATAACCTCGCGAGATCAAGCCATACATCATAGCCTGTGACGGTAGCTGATATTGCAGGGCAATACGACCACCCCATATATCTTCATCAACCCTATGGTCTACCAAGTCGCTATCCCTATAACTGGCTTGACGATTTTCAAATCGCACCCCTGTGCTCAGGCGCAGTGCCCCAGAAAGCTGCGTATCTAGCTGACCATAGACTGCCTGGTTGGTGGTATCAAAATCGCTGGTGAAATCACCTCCATATTGACGCAATAATTCTTCGTCCTGTTCACGCCAATAAGCACCGGCAACCCAGTCTGTGGTGCCATTGAAAATTTGCGCTGACTCTGCAGATACCAGCCTGATATCTATGCTGCCATTTTTGCGATCGCGAACATAATTATCTGCAGAATTATAGGGATCATTGTAGGGACAGAAAAAATCGACACATAAGTCATCGCCATAGGCCCAATCTTCGTCATACCCATACTCAAGATTATTATCGGCAAAGCTCAGTAAGCTAACCAACTCAACACTATCATTGGCCTGCCAGTTGCTTTGCACTGCCAATGCAGTGGATTCCTGACGGTCATGGCCGGGATTATCAGACAGAGTATGGCGCGTATTATCCAGCGAAAATGCATCGTAACCATTGTCAGCATTAACATGGAAGATAGTCAGTTTGAGGTCTAAGTTGTCGCTGGCCTGCCAATCGAGAATTGATCTCAGACTCAGCTCATCAATATTATCGGTGTCGCCACGCTTTAAAAAATCATTGCGGATATAGCCATCACTACTGTGCTGCTGTGCGGCAAAACGATAGCCCAGGTTTTCACTTAGGGCCCCACCGATGGCCGCAGAAACTGTCTGTGTATTGTAATCGCCAAGAGTCACTTCCAGTTTGCCCTGTGTACGATCAGTGGGCTGATTGGAGCGTAAATTAATTAGGCCAGCCAATGCATTTGCGCCGTAGAGCGTACCCTGAGGGCCCCGTAATATCTCAATCTGCGCTATATCCATGGTGGTGGCCGCACCGGCAATGCCAGTGAAGTCGATACCGTCGACCAGAATACCAACAGAGGGGTTTAGCGGCTCAATAAACTGGCTGCGCTCACCAATACCGCGAATCTGAATAAAGCGGCCGCGAGATGCGCCACTCGAAAAATTAACATTGGGCGCCAGATTAATCAGCTGTTCCAGATGTCGAGCCTGGCGCTGGGCTATGGTCTGACTATCGAATACTGTAATACTCGCCGCGGTCTTTAAAAGTCCTTTATCGCGAAAGTCAGAGGTCACAATAACCTCTTCAATTGTATGGTCAGCCAAAGTGGCTGTGGAAATAAAAGCCGGGACGAGCAGCCTCAGGGTTTTGCTTAACAATGTCGCGCAGTGATTAGATTTGTACATAAAGAGCCTCAGTAACAGAAAGTTAAGGAGACCCGGAGATAAAGACGAAGTGAAGGCCAAAAAATAGTCAGTCCTATTCCTACGCCGGCATAATCCGGATCAGGTTCAAAGGGTGCTTCTCAGGTCAACTTGCGCCGACCGCCCCTTAGGAATGTGCATAGTAACATCAGTCAATAAGCAGACACAAAATACTGTCAAAAGATTTTTTTGATCAAGAGTTATGGGCACATTTTGAAATTAGAGCTATGATAAAAAAGATTAAAAGGGAGCAAATAATGGTTTACTCAGTGAAAACAACTCTTCTCGTACTCGCAGCCATTTTGCTGCTCAACGGCTGCACCTCCAAAACTGCTGACAGCGAACAGGCATCTGCGCAGGCCATTGCCCTTTTAGATAATCTTTTTATGGAAGAGGTGAGCCACAGCCCCGAATCTATGACCTATTTGGGAATGCGTGAGCGCTACGATGAATGGGACAATATCTCTGAGACTGCCACCGAACGCAGCCTAAAGATGACTCGCCGACATCTGGCCACCGTTAAAGCCATTGATACCTCTGTGCTTGATGCATCCGCAAAGCTCAGTATCAGAATGTTTATTGAACAGGCCGAGCAAACTATCGCTGCACATCAGTGGCGCTATCATAACTACCCCGTCAATCAGATGCGCGGCGTGCATAGCATGGTGCCGTCCTTTCTGATTAACCAGCATCTAATCGCCAGCCGCGAAGAAGCTCAAGCCTATATAGGGCGAATTAAAAATGCTTCATTACTCATGGACCAGCTGCTGGAACAGCTAAAAATTCGTGAGGATAAAGGTATTATTCCACCCCAATTTATTTTTCCTTACGTGCTTAAATCAATTGAAAATATCACCTCTGGCGCACCCTTTGACCAAGGCGGTGTAGATAGCACTATTCTTGCCGATTTCCGTGCCAAAGTTGCTGCACTGGAAATCTCTGATACAGAACAGGCGCAATTGATCGACGATGCTAAAATCGCGTTGCTCAGGCACCTCGCACCTGGCTATAGCAAACTTCATCAGTATATGTCGGCGCTGCAAATCAAAGCTGATAACCAGCATGGCGTATGGAAATTCCCTGACGGCGAAGCGTTTTATAACTTCGCCCTAAAACGCACCACGACCACTGATCTGACGGCCGATGACATTCATCAGATTGGTATCGTAGAGGTGCAGCGTATTCAAGACGAAATGCGCGCCATTATGAAGACGGTCAATTTTGACGGCGACCTCAAAGCATTTTTTGACTTTACTCGCGATGATAAACAGTTTTATTACCCAGATACTGCCGCAGGCAAGCAAGCTTATCTCGATCGGGCAACCGCGGTAATAGACAATATGCAGAGTCGCCTCGATGAATTATTTATTACCAAGCCCAAAGCCGCTCTGCAGGTTAAGGCCGTTGAACCCTTCCGTGAAGCCTCGGCAGGTCAGGCCTTTTATCAAAGCCCTGCGCCAGATGGCAGCCGTCCAGGCACCTACTTTGCCAACCTCTACCGAATGAGCGATATGGCTAAATATCAGTTGGAAGCACTCGCTTATCATGAGGGTCTTCCAGGCCATCATATGCAGATATCTATTGCTCAAGAACTAAAGAATATGCCTAAATTTCGCTTATACGGCGGGCACACCGCGTTTATCGAAGGCTGGGGGCTCTATTCTGAATTGGTACCCAAAGAGATTGGGCTCTATGAAGACCCCTATTCAGATTTTGGTCGCCTCTCAGGTGAACTCTACCGAGCCTGCCGGCTGGTGGTAGATACCGGTATTCATGCCAAGCGGTGGTCCCGCCAGCGAGCATTAGACTATATGGCGGCCAATGTGCCTCATTCCCATGGTTACAATGTACGTCAAATTGAGCGGTATATTGTTATGCCCTCGCAGGCCACTGCCTACAAAATTGGGATGCTTAAAATCCAGCAATTGCGCAGCGATGCTACAGTTGCACTAGGGGAAAAGTTTGATATACGCCAGTTCCACGATGTGGTGCTTAAGGACGGCTCAGTGCCTTTAACTATTCTTGAAGACAATGTTAAAGCTTGGATTGCCGACTTATTGGCTGGCTAAACTAAGCTTTTAAACAGTACAGGCAAGAATCCGGCTTATCTCGCACAGCGAACGCCCAGACTCAGCACGCAGGTCTGCAAAGACCTGCTCAACAAGCTTTAAATCACGTTGGGCCGTAGGACTGAATTTTTTCATAAAGCCGTGATTGACCAGTGCATCACAGACATCCTGAGTCAGCAAAAAGGTATCCTTGCCCATACTGCGCAACATCATTGGGCCAGTATTGCCGCCCAATCGACAGCCATGCTTTTTTAGCTCTAACCAGAGCCCAGTAATATTGTCTTCAGGCCACTGCGCAATAAAATTACCAAAGCTACCATGGCTATGCTGTTTATCCAGAACATAAACCGCATTGTTTCGCACAGCAACGATCTTAGTGAAATTACGTACAATACTAGTATCTTGGCCCAACTCCTCAAGACGTTCATCACTAAAATGGGCTACGGCCAATGGATTAAAGTTGGCAAAAGCCGCCTCAAATCCAGGCCATTTATTATCAATGACGCGCCATACAAAACCGGCGCGGAAAATGCAGCGAGTCATCATCGATAGATAACGATCATCGGACTGCTCGGCTAACTGCACATGGGTAGCCGCGCTGGGAAGACCGGCCTCAAGCAATCGGCTGCCGCCACGATTTGCTGCAGCCAGCTTGTAAAGGGCCTTAAAAGATGTCATTGGAGGAAAGTCCTTCTCAAATAGTTTCTAGGTTTGCAAAAAAGCCTGATGCTTTAAATCAGAGTGCCTATGTTAGGGGCAGAACACCAGCGCGCTCTAAAAGATCTAGAATAAACCGCGAGGCGATAACAAACAGCACAATGCTAAATAACTTATCTAGCCACCAACTACCGCGCTGAAAGCGATCAAGCAGGCCATAATGGCTAATAATCAGGGCGATCAACATATACCAAAGAGCATCTACACCGCCGGCAATCAGGCCGAGCATGACTTTTTCCCACATCTCAGTCTCGACACCGACAAACTGACTAAATAACGCGGTGAAAAACAGCAGTACTTTGGGATTGACCAGCGCGACAAGAAACCCGTCGCGGGCAGCCCTCCAATTAGATGAATGCACCGCCAGAACAGGCTCCACATCTTTCTTTAATGGCGCGAATAGCAGCTTAATGGCCAAAAATAAGAGGAAAATACTGCCCAGCAGCTGTATTACATCAAAAAGCATTGAATTATTATCAATCGCAATGGCAAGCCCAGACGCGGTTGCATATGCAAAAAGCCCTACGGCTAAACCATGGGAAAGTGCCGCACAGATGCCGGCAACTCTACCCTGCGACAAGGTATGATTAACAACGATTGCCAAACTGGGCCCAGGCGACATCGCGCCAAATAGGCAGGCAAGAGTCACAGGGATCCAAAAAGCTCCGCTCATACTACTATCAAAAATAACATCCATATGCGTTTTATACAGTCCTGACAAGATAAAACAAGTTAAATTTCATTGGCAGATCGGCTAAAAAGTAATACTAAAGTATTAGTTCTTAAGAGTTATTTAAAAGCCTTATAGGATCATTAGAATATGACATATGCGGCAACATATATGCCGCTCAAGACCCAAGGAAGATGAAGTGCAGGTAGCAGGACAATCGCTGCCGCTAGGACGCTAATCTTTTTGTATTACGAGTTTTAGCAGAGGTTATCTCAGCTAAGGGTAAATCTGAGATCAATCTTTAGGAGTTTGTTATGGCGAGTCAAGCTGCACTCATTGACATAAGAAAAGAGTATTCAAAAGCTACTTCACTAGAAAAGGCCTTTAACGGCGGTATTCGAGGCTTTAAACATTATCTGGACCAGCTTCCAGAGAGAAAGCGCAAAAGACTAATCAACGAGATTGAAAAGCAGATTAATTAAAGGTCGCTGCCACTTTAGCAAAGAGTTCACTTCGCTCAGCTTGACTGAGGGACGTAATTCGATCGAAAAGC
The DNA here is from genome assembly GCA_913060735.1 of uncultured Cellvibrionales bacterium. Lineage (GTDB taxonomy): Bacteria > Pseudomonadota > Gammaproteobacteria > Pseudomonadales > Porticoccaceae > HTCC2207. The sequence goes on along the minus strand of CAJXVK010000010.1, from coordinate 23,817 downwards.
TCTTCGACGGTAGTACCTGCATTTACATCAGACTTTGACTTCTTGCTAGAGGCTTCATAGAGGGACTCAGGCGTGACACCAAAGTAGTTTGCAATGCGCACCACCGAATCACGTCGAGGCTCGCGAGTAACCTCGCTGAGAATACGATTGATGGTGGGCTGCGGAACGCCCGTCGCGCGGGATAAGGCGCTCTGAGAAAGTTGCCGCTCGTGCATCAACTTGGCAAGCTTTTTACTGATCTCTAATTTCATGACGCTATTATGCTTCTCATTTCTATTTATGTTCGTATTATTTTTAGATCATTTATCCTATATAAGCGAATAATGATACAAAAAAGGAAATAATGTGAACTCTTACAAAACGGGGTTTACTAGGCGCTCCAGAATATCAGGCCTGTCAGTAATAATGCTATCCACCCCCATATCCATAAGCTCCTGCATAGTCTGCGGATCGTTAATTGTCCAGACCTCAACGCGCATATTTAATTGATGTATCGCCCTAACTAATCCTGGGGTTACTATAGCCATACCTTTCTCAAACATGGGCAGCTGCACTGAGTATCCGGGAGAATTATAGAGGTGACCAAGACCAAGCTTACTCAGTACGAATAGCCAACTCGCCTCCCCCTCCCCCAAAGATGTTAGGACAGTTGGGCAAATCTCACGAAAATAAACCAGCACCGAGTCATCAAAAGAGGCAACAACAACCTGGTCAGCCAGATCATAATCAGCAATTAGGCGGCAAAGCTCATCTGCAGCGGCAGTCTCTAGAGGTTTAAGCTCAATCAGATAGCGATTTTCAGGCATGCGTTCGAACAGAGACTTTAACGTCGGAACCTTAATCCCCGGCGGCGCCACCAAATCGGGGTAATCGACTTCATGAAAGCCCACATCAAAAGCTTGAATTTGGGCCGCTGTCATCTGCGCAATGCGGCCAGAACCATTGGTGGTCGTGTCTATAACGGCGTCATGGCGCACAACCAACACATTGTCAGCGGTTAGGTGCACATCCATCTCAAGAACATCCGCACCCACATTAAGCGCATTGATGGCTGCCTCAAATGTATTGCCAGGCACAAGGGCTCTTCCATTGCGATGAGCAATAATATCAAAGGTATTTGATTGGTAGCCAGCTGGAGGCGCCTCGCGATTGTATGCAGGTAGCATCAATAACAAGGCGTAGCACAGTATCAGACAGGCAATAATTGAAGAAAACGCCCTTAGTAACATAAGCAGCAACTTTTTTATTAGGTAGTACTATACTCAGCCTCCACTAAGCACAACAGCCTATTTTTAGCGGTTATGGCGGCTACCGACCAGCTCATCGACAACTGAAGGGTCAGCCAAGGTTGAGGTATCACCTAGGCTGTCCAATTCATTGGCTGCCACTTTGCGCAATATTCGGCGCATGATTTTCCCCGAGCGAGTCTTGGGCAACCCTGGAGCCCACTGAATAATATCCGGCTTGGCTATAGGTCCGATCTCTTTAACGCAGAGCTTAACTAATTCTGCGCGCAAAGCCTCATCTGCCTCTACACCGATCATGGGTGTAACGTAGCAATAGATACCCTGCCCTTTAATATCATGGGGATACCCTACCACCGCAGCCTCGGCAATTTTTTCGTGGAGCACCAGTGCACTCTCTACCTCAGCAGTGCCCATACGATGGCCAGACACATTTAGTACATCATCCACACGCCCGGTAATCCAGTAGTAACCATCCTCATCACGACGCGCACCATCACCCGTAAAGTAGTAACCGGGGTAGGCGCTAAAATAGGTTTCGATACAACGCTTGTGATCACCAAAGACAGTGCGAATCTGACTCGGCCAAGATGACTTAATCATCAACAGGCCCTCACCTGCACCTTTAATTTCATTGCCCTCTGGATCTAATAACACCGGCTCCACGCCAAAAAATGGCTGGCTCGCAGACCCTGGCTTGAGGTCTGTTGCACCGGGTAAGGGCGTCAACATATGGCCACCGGTTTCAGTTTGCCACCAGGTATCAACAATCGGGCATCGCTCGTCACCGACAACTCGGTAATACCACTCCCAGGCCTCAGGGTTAATAGGCTCACCTACTGTGCCGAGCAATTTTAATGAACTGCGCGAAGTGCTTTCTACAAAATTATTACCTGCACTCATCAGTGCACGAATGGCTGTCGGCGCGGTATAAAACTGATTGACCTGATGCTTGTCGATGACCTGCCAAAAGCGCGAGGCATCCGGATAGGTAGGGACCCCTTCAAACATCAGTGAAATACCACCATTACACAACGGACCATAGAGAATATAGCTATGGCCGGTAATCCAGCCCACATCGGCGGTACACCAGTAGATATCACCCTCTTTATAGTCAAAGGTATATTTGTGGCTCATCGCCGCCATTAGCAAATAGCCGCCAGTGGTATGCATCACACCTTTGGGTTTACCTGTAGAGCCTGAGGTATAAAGGATAAATAATGGGTCTTCTGCGTCCATGGTTTGTGCAGGGCAGTCGGCGGTCACCGACTCAATTGCACTTTGATACCAGACATCACGATTTTCGGTCCAATCAATTTTTCCCGCGGTTCGCTCCACCACCAAACAGGTATGCACTTCCGGACAGCTTTGAAGAGCTTTATCCACATTAACCTTCAGAGGAATTGCCTTACCACCACGCAAACCCTCATCCGCCGTAATCACTACCTGGCAGTTAGAATCGAGAATACGGTCTTTAAGCGCCTCTGGAGAGAAGCCACCAAAAACAACAGAGTGCACCGCACCAATGCGCGCACAGGCCAGCATGGCGTAGGCAGCCTCTGGGATCATAGGCATATAGATGCACACCCGATCGCCCTTTTTTACACCGCGGTCACGCAGCACATTGCCCATACGAGAGACTTTGTCATACAACTCAAGATAGCTAATTTTTTTATCATCGCTGGGCTCATCACCCTCCCATATTAGCGCCGTCTGATTAGCACGTTCTGGCAGATGACGATCGATGCAGTTAACCGCAACATTGAGAGTGCCACCACCAAACCATGTCGCTTCACCCTTGGCAAAATCATAGTCACAGACTGTTTGCCAGGGAGACTCCCACTGTAGAAACTCAGCCGCTTGCTCGGCCCAAAACTGATCCGGGTTTTCAATCGATTGCTGATACATCGCCTGATAGCGATCTTGGTTGATCCAAGCATTTTCTTTCCATTGTTCGGAAACAGGATATATCGGAGATTCGGACATCAGTAAGGCCTCTAGATTTTAATTATCGGCGGCAAGTCTAGTAGATTTCTACAGCTTTTCTCAAGCCGTTCGATATGTTTAGCTTTAAATAAATAACAGCTGTCGCACCTAGTTGTCTTTGGAATAGCGCGTGGGCTTAAGGCTGTTCTTAATTTTCTCTAAATGGGGCAAGAATTCGGGCCCTCGACGCAGGGTTACACCTGTTGCCAGCACATCGAGAATTACTAGATGCACAATGCGCGAAGTCATTGGCATATATTCATCGGTATTCTCTGGAACTTCCACATCCAGAGTCACGCTACTAATATCAGCAAGTGGAGATTTAGGCGCCGTCAGCCCAATAACAGTAGAGCCATTGGCACGAGCAATTTCGGCAACTTCCACCACTTCCTTGGTGCGCCCGGTATGAGAGATGATAAAGAAAACATCACCGGTGGTGCCGGTCGAGGCAAGCATACGCTGCATTAATACATCATCGTGACAGGACACAGGTAGATTAAAGCGAAAGAATTTATTTTCGGCATCTCGCGCCACCGAGCCTGAGGCACCTAAACCAAAAAAGTAGATTCGCTTGGCCTGTATTAACTTATCAACGACCTGATTAACGCGACTATGACTGATTTTATCGCGCACCAGCGCCAAGTTATTAATGGTGCTATCAAATATTTTGGGCGTGTAACCATCCACATCATCATTTGGGTCTACATTACGATTTACAAACCGAATTCCACTGACCAATGACTTGGCTAGCTTAAGCTTAAAATCGGGAAATCCGGCAGCATCAAAACGCTTACAAAACCGATTGACGCTGGGCTCACTAACACCGGCTTTTTTGGCCAGAGTGGCAATACTAGAGCGGGTTGCAGCATCGGGATCACTTAAAATCACCTGAGCCACTTTGCTCTCTGACTTATTTAAGCTCGGCAGGGCATCAGTGATGATGTTAATCAAGTTTTGACTGTGCATTGTTGGTTAAATCCTCTTTGCAAACTCGCTTTCTTGCGTAATTCCTTTTCGTATGAACCTTATTTTAGGTTTTTTAGTCATAAAAATCCGCAATAAATGCCCAATTTGTAAGAATCTTTCATTAACTGTCATCAAAGCATAACAATACCATGATCATTATGTAATTATACGTAATTAAAAGCGCATTTTATTGATTAAATTAGATCAAAAGCCTACAATTTACGTAAATTTACTACATTAAAGTATTCAGTTATGTACAAAATAGCGATCAATGGCTTTGGACGAATCGGACGCAATGTCGTTCGTGCACTTTATGAGCGTCCATACCTACAAGACAAAATTCAAATCGTTGCTATCAATGACCTTGGCAATGTCGATATCAGTGCTCATCTACTGCAGTTCGATACAGTCCATGGTCGATTTAATCAGCAGGTAGAAGTCGGCGAAGACTCCCTGACCATAAATGGCGATAAGATTCAATGGTTCTGCGAACGCGATCCGGCCAATATTCCATGGGGCGATCTAGATGTTGACCTAGTATGTGAATGCACAGGCGTATTTACTAGTCGTGATAAGGCTGCACTGCACCTTGCTGGCGGAGCCAAGAAAGTACTTATCTCTGCGCCTGGCTCAAATGTTGATGCAACCGTTGTTTATGGTATCAATGATAGTATTCTGACCCAGTCTCACGATGTTGTTTCCAATGCCTCCTGCACCACCAACTGCTTAGCACCAATGGTTAAGCCACTGCACGAAGCTATGGGCATTCTATCTGGCTATATGACCACGGTGCATGCCTATACTAACGACCAGCAGCTGAGTGATGTCTACCATTCCGATGTCTACCGGGCCCGATCAGCAACCCAGTCAATGATTCCCACCAAAACCGGTGCCGCAGTCGCAATAGGCGATGTGCTACCCGAGTTAAAAGGGCGACTTGATGGCCTTGCCGTGCGCGTCCCCACCATCAACGTATCCCTAGTCGACCTAACCTTTAATGCCGGTCGTGATACCAGCATTGAAGAAGTGAATATGCTGCTCAAGCAGGCCGCCGAAGGCGACCTTAGCTCGGTACTAAGCTATTGCGACAAACCACTGGTCTCTATCGACTACAACCATATTCCTTACTCCTGTAACTTCGACTCATTACAGACACGCGTCAATGGCTCATTGGTTAAAGTTATGGCTTGGTATGACAACGAGTGGGGCTTCTCCAACCGCATGCTCGACAACAGTATTGCTCTATTAGAAGCAGGCGCATAATAAGATGCCGCGCAGAACCAAAATATTAGCAACACTCGGGCCCGGGAGCAGTGATGACCATAGTATTCGTGAGTTAATCAAAGCCGGTGTTAACGTCTTTCGTCTTAACTTTTCTCATGGCAGTGCCGAAGAGCACTGCCAGCGCGCATTAACGATTCGCAGCATCGGCAATGAACTGAAAAGTCCTGTGGGCATTCTCTGCGATATGCAGGGGCCGAAAATCCGTATCGGTAGTTTTATAGACGACCAAAAAATCAATCTCGAAGATGGCAGCACCTTCACCCTAGATAGCCAACTCGATATCGAAGGCGGTCATCAGAGTGCTGTTTATATAGCTCAGGAACTTCTCGAAGATATTCAAAAAGACAGCATTCTACTTTTGGATGATGGCCGATTAACTCTGCAAGTAAGTGTTAAAACAGATCATGCCGTGCAGTGTATCGTGACTCAAGGTGGGGTACTGTCAAGCAAAAAAGGCGTCAATAAATTTGGCGGCGGCCTATCTGCTAAAGCGCTGACAGAAAAAGATAAAGCCGATATCAAAACTGCCGCAGCGTTAAATACTGATTATCTGGCCATCTCTTTTGTGCAAGCAAAAGAGGATGTTGAAGAAACTAGAGAATTGCTTAAGCAGGCTGGCAGCACGGCACATATTATTGCCAAAATTGAACGTGCTGAAGCTATTACCGATGAATTTCTACCTGGCATTATCGCCGCGTCCGATGGCATTATGGTGGCGCGTGGTGATCTGGGTGTTGAAATTGGCGATGCCAACCTGGTCGCAGTTCAGAAGCAGTTGATTGAAGCTGCCAGCAATGCCAATAAGGTTGTGATTACGGCGACGCAGATGATGGAGTCCATGATCACTGCACCCACGCCTACCCGCGCGGAAGTGTTTGATGTGGCCAATGCGGTATTGGACGGAACTGATGCCGTGATGTTGAGCGCTGAAACTGCAGTGGGTCAGTACCCCGTTGAAACCGTTAAGGCAATGGCGCGAGTGATCGAAGGCGCCGAGAAACACCCTCTGGCACAGCGCTCAAAACATAGAATCGATGAAACCTTCGAACGGATAGACGAGTCTCTCGCGTTATCTGCTATGTATGTAGCCAACCATCTTAAAGGTGTGAAGGCAGTAATCTGTATGACCGAAACCGGTTTTACCCCGCTACTGATGTCACGTATCACTTCTTCTCTGCCAATTTATGCGATGGCAGAAAAGCTCGGCACCTGTGAAATTACAGCCCTTTATAAGGGTGTAGTACCTGTACCTTTTGATACCTCTCAGCTTGACCCCTCTGAGATCAATCACTGCGCCGTTGAAAAACTACGCGAGCATGCTGAAGTGGTTGATGGTGATCTGGTGCTAATTACCAAAGGTGACTTTGTTAATGTCCATGGTGGCACTAACACATTGAAAATTGTTCGAGTGGGCGACGTAATTCGCTAACTTGAAAAACCGTCTCTTCCCTGGCTAAGGATGGCCAACTTAGAGCGGCCCTATGTAAGAGCATGACCAATGCAAGAAAAGGCTACAGTGCAAATAGCCTATCTAGCCCCAAACCTAAAACTTACTTCGCCCAATAAATTGCTAACGGCGCCTGCTGCTGATTTAAAATCGCACGGATCGGTAACGCTTCAACATCATCTCCCGCCTGCGCCTGCTCAAGAACCTGCTGTTTCCCTGCCCCACTAATATGAATAATAATTTGCTGGCTATCTAGCAGTCTCGGCAAAGTCATACTAATGCGCTGATGAGGTGCTGCTGTTGGTGTTACCCCGATACAGGTCCGCCCAGAATTCATATCTAGACCCAGAGCCAGAGCATCAGCCCCTGGGAACAACGAGGCTGTGTGGCCATCGTCACCCATACCCAGAATCAGCACAGTAAACTTACCAACAGCGGCTAGCGCCTGTTCAGCTTCAGGCTCACCGACAATGGCGTCTGTGGCCGAATTTTTTAAACCAATAAACGTCGCCTGATGGGCCTCATTGATAAGCAGGTTAGCGCGTACCAGCTTCTCATTACTATCGGCATGGTCCGTATCGACCCAGCGCTCATCAGCTAAGGTAATACTGACCTTGCTCCAATCTAGTATCTGCTGAGACAATAGATGGAAAAAGCCCATTGGCGTCCTGCCGCCTGACACCACTAACGATGCAGACCCTGTGTCGGCAATATCTGCGATTAATAGTTTGGCTACCTTTGCGGATAATTCGATATCCAGTGCTGAGGTGTTTTCAAATTCAACTAACTCCACGATTAACCCTCGTACCAGCTGCGACCATCATTTTCGATCAAAATCTCTGCTTTAGAGGGTCCCCAAGAACCAGCACTGTAGCCTTTGGTACCAATATTTTTATCGGCCCAGGCATCTAACAACGTGTCACACCAGTTCCAAGATGCTTCAATTTCTTCTCGGCTAACAAATAACCACTGGTCGCCTTTAATAACCTCTAAGAACAGACGCTCATAGGCATCCGGTATTCTTGAGTCACCAGAGGAGTCAAAGAAATCCAGATTTAAGCTGCGTTTCTCAAGACCAAGACGCTCTTTCAAGCTGTGTTTTTTGGACACCATCTCCAGCTGAATACCTTCATTGGGCTGCAAATTTATCACCAGCCGATTGTTGGCTTCGCCATCAGTCTCGGGGAACAATGAATGCGGATTATCTTTATAGGTAATCACCACCTGGGTGACTTTCTCCTGCAATCGCTTACCGGTACGCAGATAAAATGGCACGCCTGCCCAGCGCCAGTTATCAATCATCACTTTGAGGGCAACATAGGTTTCATTGTTACTGCTGTCACTCTCACAGCCCTCTTCTTTCATATAGCCAACCACTGGCTCACCAGCAATCCAGCCCGCGCCATATTGGCCGCGTACAGCCTGTTCGGTAACATTGTCAGACGTGATTGGACTCAGAGCTCTAAGTAACTTTACTTTTTCTGCACGTATTTCATCAGCTTGCAATGCATTAGGTGGCTCCATCGCAACCATACACAGCAACTGCAAAAGGTGATTCTGTACCATGTCACGTAACTGTCCGACCTTATCATAGTAGGACCAACGCCCCTCAATACCGACAGTCTCTGCGACTGTAATCTGCACATGATCAATACAGCTATTGTCCCACTGAGAATTGATCATGCGATTAGCAAAACGCAATGCGAGTAGATTCTGTACAGTTTCTTTACCCAGATAATGATCGATACGATAAATATTGCGCTCTATGAAATATTGCCCAACAGTATCATTGACCGATCTAGAGCTCTCTAAGTCATCACCAATGGGCTTTTCCAAAACAATGCGCGATGCTGAATTGACACAGTTTGAGTCATGCAGGTGCTTGCAAATTGAACCGTATAGACTCGGAGGCGTTGCCAAATAATAAATTATTGTGCGTTTATCGATCGCCCATTCTTTTAAAGCCACAAACTCTTTCTTCTGTGAAAAATCGACTTTGATATAGTGCAAACGACGGCTAAAACGTTTCCACGTCGTCTCATCCCATTGCCCTTCTTTCGCAGAACTCTTAAGTGCTTCGTGCATCTGCTCAATAAAGACAACAGTATTCATGTTCTGGCGAGCTACACCAGCAATACGAACACTATCTGTTAATAGACCCGCTCTATCTAACTCAAAAAGTGCAGGAAATAATTTACGCTTGGACAGATCGCCACAGGCGCCGAAAATTACCAGATCAATATTGCTGCTCATTATAAACCTCTGTATTTGTACCTTAGCTCTAAATAGATAACTGTATTTTGGTATTAGCCCGCAAGAGCGACCGCTTCACGTGCCAGCTGCTCTATCTCTGTCCATTTTTTCGCCTGGATCAATTTTGGCTGCGCAATCCATGAGCCACCCACACATAGTACATTTGGTAGGGATAGATACGCCATGACATTGTGTAATCCAATCCCTCCTGTGGGGCAAAACTTAACATCGCCGAAAGGGCCTGCCATCGCTTTTAGAATTGGCGCGCCACCAGCTGCTTCAGCTGGGAAAAATTTAAAATCGCGATGACCGTATTCCAAACCACGCATCAATTCACTGACCGATGAAATACCCGGCAAAAATGGGACTGATGACGTCTGCGCTGCCTGCAATAACGTATCTGTAGCACCAGGAGAGATCATAAACTGACAGCCAATATCTTCAGATAATTTAATCTGCTGTTCATTACAGACTGTTCCGGTACCGACAATAGCATCCGGAACATGTTTAATAATTTCTTTAATACCCTCGATAGCTGCCTCTGTTCGCAGAGTCACCTCAAGTACTTTTAAGCCGCCAGCGACCAATGCCTCTGCCAGCGGAACTGCATCGTCCACTCGGTCCAGAGTAATTACCGGGATCACTGGATTACCAGCCAATAAATTACGCACACATAACTCCTTTATTAAATTTTTTGTAGTTTCTTTGCTGCACCCAGAAGGCCCAGATTGCTACGAATAACGAGATAGACAGGAATTGGCTGCAAATAGCTGACAAAACGACCTTTGTCTTCAAACTTGCTGCGAAAACCACTATTGATAAAAAATTCTTGAAAGCGAGGGATAACACCGCCGGCGATATAGATACCGCCCTTGGCACCAAAAGTTAGCGCCAGATTACCCGCGGCTGAACCCATTCCCTCACAGAACATATTTAATGTTTGCAGTGCCTTCGCATCTGCTGTATCCAAAGCACCAGCGACTACTTCAGCCGGTGTTGTAAAAATCGCATCAACGCCCTCGATAGTGCAAAGCGCTGTATAGATGTTGAGTAAACCTTTGCCCGATAGCAGACGCTCTAATGATACTCGGCCATAGGTCTCACGCAGGCAGTTGACGACCGCGCTCTGTATTTCATCGATAGGCGCATAGTCAGCATGACCGCCCTCGGTATCCACTACATAGTAGCCATCGGCATGCTGAACCAAGCCAGCAACACCAAGACCCGTGCCGGCACCGAGAATGCCGATGGCCTTATATGCAATAGGTGGCTGTCCACCTACCTGCACCAGATCATCGTCCTGTAGCTCAGTGATGCCATGGGCCACAGCTTCGAAATCATTAATTACCGATAGGTTTTCACATCCCAGCGCCTGCTTAAGAGATGTTTTAGTAAATTCCCAATGACTATTGGTAAAGGCAATGACCTCGGTGTCTGCAGGACAGGCTACCGCAAAGCACGCATTCACTGGCGGGCTATGCCAGCCAGTCGCCGCTGCGATTTCCGTCAGCAGGCCACCGATCAATCCGGCGAACTCTGGATACTCTTCCACGGAGTGATGAAACTCATACTCACTTTCGAGCTGCCCTTCCAGTACAGCAGAGAAACGTGCATTGGTGCCGCCAATATCAGCGACTAGATTCCACCGTAGATTGCTCGACCCCTCAAGAATTGTACTCATAGCTTAAGCCTCACCAAACAGGTACGAAGCGCCTCGCTCTGCATTACTAATATTATTGCGATTAACGAGAAATAGTTCGCGGCCGCAACCACGATCGCCAGTGCGTGGCTGAGGCGCAGCCTGTCGTGCTTCAAGCTCCGCCATATCGCCTAAGAACTGTAGGTCTCCGGTCACCGCATTGATACGAATAAGATCGCCGTCTTGAATTTTGGCCAGTAGGCCACCATCGACCGCTTCAGGCACCAGATGAATTGCAGCAGGAACCTTGCCCGATGCACCAGACATACGCCCGTCGGTTACCAGTGCTACTTTAAAACCTTTGTCCTGCAGCGTACCTAAAAATGGAGTGAGCTTGTGCAATTCAGGCATCCCCAGAGCCTTGGGACCCTGATAACGAGCAACCACCACACAGTCACGATTTAATGCACCAGATTCAAATAGTGGCTGCAGCTGATCCTGACCATCAATAACGATGGCTGGCGCCTCAACAATTTGATGCTCTAGAGCGACAGCAGAGACCTTGATAACACCGCGACCTAAGTTACCCTTCAGTAGACGCAGTCCACCCTCAGTCGAAAAGGGCTTGTCCAATGTCGTCAGTACATCCATATCCAGCGGTATTTCAGGTGATTCGCGCCACACGACTTTGTCATTATCTAAAAATGATTCCTGCGTAAAGTCAGCGAAGTTTTTACCCCAGGCAGTCTTTGCATCAGCGTGCATAAAGCCGCCTTTAATCAACTGGCGGAACATGCAGCTAGTGCCACCGGCTGCATGGAAATGGTTTACATCGGCCTGCCCATTTGGGTAGACCTTGGCCAACAGCGGCACAACTGCTGATAAATCTGAGATATCATCCCAGTTGAGAATAATACCGGCGGCACGTGCAATCGCCACCAGGTGCATACTGTGATTGGTAGAGCCACCAGACGCTAGCAGGGCCACTGTGCCATTTACAATCGCGCGCTCGTCAACAATCTCCCCCACGGGGCGATAGTCATTGCCCAGCGCAGTAATTCGGGCTAACTGATGCGCGGCCTCAGTGGTCAGTTTATCGCGCATTGGATTATCAGGATTCACGAATGAACTGCCAGGCAGCTGCAATCCCAGCGCCTCAAGCACAACCTGATTACTATTCGCGGTACCGTAAAAAGTACAGGTACCGGCACTGTGATAAGAATCAGACTCGGCTTGAAGCAATTCTTCGCGACCAATTTTGCCCTCGGCAAACATTTGGCGGATACGCACCTTTTCTTTATTCGGCAGTCCCGACTCCATAGGGCCAGCGGGAATAAACACTGCAGGCAGGTAACCAAAGGTCAACACACCCATTATCAGGCCTGGAACAATTTTGTCGCAAATACCCAAAGCCAAAACGCCATCAAACATCTGATGCGACAGTGATACTGCGGTGCACTGGGCAATCAAGTCGCGACTTAGAAGACTTAGCTCCATACCGTCCTGACCCTGTGTGACACCATCACACATTGCAGGTACTGCACCGGCAACTTGTGCTGTGCAACCAATCTCGCGCATCGCCTGCTTTATTTTATCTGGGTACACCGCATAGGGCTGGTGGGCAGAAAGCATATCATTATAGGCAGTAACAATGGCCATATTGCCCGCTTCCATCATACGCAGACTGTCTTTATCACCTTCGCCACAGGCCGCAAAACCATGCGCAAGATTGCCGCAGCTAAGCTTGCCTCGCTCAGGGCGATTGTTATGATCTTCAGCGATCTGTCGCATATAATCTGCACGCAGACTGGCGCTGCGCTCTATAATTCGCTGAGTGACAGCGGCTACTTGCTTGTTGATCTGGCCCATAATGGCTCCGAATTGAATATTGGCGAATTGTAACAAAATTACGGAATTTAGCCACAAATAATCCAGTATAGCGGCTATTTCTGTAATTTTATTACAGCTTAATCAGATTAATCCGCGTAACATGCGTTTCGCGATTTAATCTCTATAATTTCACCCCCCCACTATCAAACAGCAACAATAGGAAATGACTCACAGATGAAGCACAAATCATACTCGCCAACCAAGACAGATGCATGGCCCAAACTGCAATCTCAAGCTGATTTAGTCAATAATTTATCCATTGTTAGCCTGTTTGATGCTGACTCAGCGCGCGCCAGCAAGTTCTCTACCAATACTGGAGAGTTATTTCTCGACTACTCAAAAAATCTTGTCAGCGACCAGATTTGGCAGGAGCTCCTAAATCTGGCTAAACAGTCACCACTGACCGAGCATCGCGCAGCCATGTTTGCTGGCGAGGCGATTAATACGACGGAAGATCGCGCTGTGCTGCATGCCGCCCTGCGCGCCGAACCAGAAGACGCCAGTTCAGAAAATGATCGCCAGCGAATTGCTCTAGTTAAGCAACAGTTGGCAGCAGTAAAGCTTGCCAGCGAAAAAATACGCGCTGGCCAATGGCTTGGCAGTACCGGCAAAGCCATTACTGATGTTGTAAATATAGGTATTGGCGGGTCAGATCTGGGGCCCAAGTTGGCCGTCAACGCGCTGCATGAGTACTCTCACCCTAGTATCCGCCTGCACTTTATTTCCAATGTCGATGGTGCTGAAATTCTCACCACATTAAAAGGCCTCAATCCAGAGACAACCCTGATCGCCGTGGCCAGCAAAACTTTCACCACCCAGGAAACGCTACTCAACGCCAAAACTGCTATCCACTGGTTTGAGCGGACTCTGGGATTAAAAGATGCCCAGACCAGTAGTCACTTTATTGGCTTAACCGCCAATCCGACCAATGCTCTGGCCTATGGTATTCAGGCTGATCAAATTCTTGAATTTGCCGAATGGGTCGGAGGGCGTTATTCCCTGTGGTCGAGTATTGGTTTATCTATCGCTATTAGTATTGGGTTTGAGCAGTACAGCAACATGCTCGCTGGTGCTCGCGAAATGGATCTGCATTTTCAACAGGCGCCACTGGAACAAAATATGCCCGTGATCATGGCACTGCTCGGCATCTGGTACAGCAACTTTTTAAATGCCGAATCAATCGCCGTAATTCCCTACTGTGAACGTTTATTACTGCTGCCCTCTTACTTACAGCAGCTGGATATGGAGAGCAATGGCAAGGCCACAACACTGGCCGGAGAGCCAGTTAACTATAACACCGGCCCAATCCTTTGGGGACAGACAGGCACCAATGGTCAGCATGCATTCTTCCAGTTATTACATCAGGGCACGCGACAGGTACCCATCGACTTTATTGCCGCGGCTCAAGATGGCTTGAGTAATGACGAGCATCATCGCGTTCTGCTGGGCAATATGCTCGCTCAGTCTGCAGCGCTAATGAGCGGACAGATCGCTCCCGAAGGTCAGCAACATCGTTACTATCCCGGCAATAAGCCATCTAATACTTTGCTGTTAAAAGAATTATCGCCCAAGAACTTTGGCGCATTGATCGCGCTGTACGAACACAAGGTATTTGTTCAAGGCAGTATCTGGAATATCAATTCATTCGATCAGTGGGGTGTTGAGCTGGGCAAGAAAATGGCCAATGAACTACTCGGTGAGAATGCCACTAATGCAGAGTTCGACCCTTCAACCACGGCCCTGTTTAAGTATATTGCGGATAACAGCTAGGGTTTAGGCCCTAAGCTCTTTGGGCAGGGAAAAGTGAATATTTTCCACCACGCCGTCCAGTTCCTGTGGCGGCTTGGCACCTAATTCAACCAGTCGATTGATCACATCCTGCACCAGCACTTCTGGTGCAGAGGCGCCGGCAGTAACACCGATGGACTGGGTCTGCTGCAACCAGTTTGCCTCTATATCCTGCGGGCCATCAATTAAATAGGCGCGGCATCCACAGCGCTCCGCCAGCTCACGCAGACGGTTGGAGTTAGAACTGGCTACAGAGCCCACCACCAAAACCAGATCTGTCTCTATCGCCAACTGCTTTACGGCATCTTGTCGATTCTGTGTGGCATAGCAAATATCATCTTTACGCGGCCCCTGAATCAGCGGGAATTTTTGTCGCAGAGCATCAATCACCAGCGCGGTATCATCCATCGATAAGGTGGTTTGGGTCACATAGGCGAGCTTAGAAGGATCTTTAACCTCCAGCGCCATGACGTCCTTTTCATTCTCAACCAGATAAATAGTACCGCCCAGTTCACCACCCATATACTGACCCATGGTCCCCTCGACCTCTGGGTGACCGGCATGGCCAATTAAAATGCACTCCATACCATCGCCACTGTATTTGGTGACTTCTAAATGCACCTTGGTCACCAGTGGGCAGGTGGCATCAAAGACTTTTAACTGGCGGCGCTTGGCTTCATTCTGCACTGCCTGAGAAACACCATGAGCGCTAAAGACAACAATAACATCATCGGGAATTTCATCTAATTCATCGATAAATATGGCACCACGGGCACGCAGATCATCGACCACAAATTTATTGTGCACCACTTCATGGCGCACATAGATCGGCGCTCCAAATATCTCTAGAGCACGATCGACAATATCGATTGCCCGATCAACACCGGCACAAAAACCTCGAGGGTTTGCCAGCTTGATATCCATCAATGCACGCTCTGCGGGGTAACGCTAATAATTTTTACTGTAAACAATATGATTTGGCCAGCCAGAGGATGGTTGAAATCCACCATCACCTCGTTGTCCTGAACCTCAACAACCACACCGGGTAATTCACCATCACCATTTTGAAACGAGAACATTGTGCCCAGCTCCAGCTCCCCATCTTCAAAATTATTGCGCTCCACAGCCTGTACATTTTGCGGGTTGTGTTGACCAAAGGCGTTTTCAGGCGGAATCGAAAATTCACGCTCATCGCCATCGACTAGGCCCATTAATGGACTTTCAAAGCCGGGAAGAAGATTGCCATCACCAACCGTAAACGTAGCCGGTGAGGCTTCAAAGTTGGAATCGACAATATGACCATTTTCAAGGGTCAGGGAAAAGTGCAATGTGACTGTGGTGCCACTATCTATAGGTAATGTCATAACTCTTAACTCTTATCTTCCTTATTGATAAACGCGTCGATAATTAATAGTGCGGCACCCACTGAAATTCCGCTATCAGCAACATTAAACGCAGGAAAGTGATGGCCGGACCAATGAAGATCTAAAAAATCCACCACATAACCCAATGTCACGCGATCATATAAATTACCCAGTGCGCCACCTAGAATAAGTGCCAGAGCAAGACTTTCAAACCATCGCTGGGCAGGTTGCCGAGCGAGCCACACGGCAATAACTGCACTGACGACTGCGGCTAAAATGCTAAAACCATAACGCTGCCAACCGCCAGCATCACTTAAAAAACTAAATGCCGCACCATAGTTGTGAGCGCGCACTAGATTAAAAAAGCTGGTAACCAGGGTTGATTCGCCGTAGCTATAGGCACCGACAATCCAAGTCTTGGTCAGCTGATCAGCAACCAACACAGCCAGCGCTATGCCATACCAATATAAAACTCTAGGCATGGGCGCGAGCCTCACCCTGACCGCTAATATTGTCGATACAGCGCCCACAGACATCCGGATGCTCCGGGTTGCTGCCGACATCGTCAATAAAGTGCCAACAGCGAACACATTTTCTGGCATCAGAACGTTGCACCGCAACCTTTAGCCCTTCCAGCATAGAGTCTTGCGTTTCACCGGCCTCAACCAATGGCCGCAGTGCAGCTTTGGAGGTAATGGTTACAAAGCGCAATTCATCGCCTAACTTTGCCAGACTGGCATGCAGATCCTGATCGGCAAATAGTTCTATATCAGCCCCCAGAGACCCTTTAATCAGACCCTGATTACGCTGCTCTTCAATCACTTTATTGATGGCTTCCTTAGCCTGCAAAATAGCTGCCCAGTCCTGCTTGCTAATCACCTCGTCAGTACCCAGTCGCTGCAGTGGATACCATTCAGAGACAAAGACTGAGTCACTGCGATCGCCCGGCATAAAGCCCCATATCTCGTGGGCAGTAAAACTTAGAATCGGCGCGATCCAACGCACAAAGGCCTCGGCAATCTGGTGCAATGCGGTCTGCGCAGAGCGCCGCGGCAGACTGTCTTCAGCACAGGTATAAATTCTATCTTTAATAATATCCAGATAAAAACCACCCATATCGCGAACACAGAAGTTATGAAGTTTTTGGTAAATTTGGTGAAAGCGGAAATTATTATAGTCATCAATAATTTCATCTTGCAGCTGTGCCGCACAGTCGATCGCCCAGCGGTCCAAGGCCAATAAATCGCCGTGCCCCACTGCGTGCTGCGCGGGATCAAAGCCATCAATATTGGATAAAAAATAACGAGCAGTATTACGAATTCGACGATAGGACTCACCGGCGCGCTTAAGAATCTCGTCAGATACGGTCATCTCAGCACTAAAGTCTGCAGAGGCAACCCACAGACGCAATACATCGGCACCCAACTCATTGATGACCTTCTGCGGCGGGATTACATTACCAATCGACTTAGACATCTTGCGGCCATTCTCATCGACGGTAAAGCCATGGGTCAGCACCGCTTTATAGGGCGCGGAGCCATTAATGGCGATAGCCGTTTTCAGCGAAGACTGGAACCAACCACGGTGCTGATCAGAGCCTTCAAGATAGAGATCAGCCGGATACTGCAACTCTTCGCGAGCACTCACAACCGAGGCATGGGTCACGCCCGAATCAAACCAGACATCTAAGGTATCTGTGACCTTTTGATAATCATCGGCATCTGCACCCAGCAACTCAGCCGCGTCGGCCTCATACCAGGCATCGATACCGCCGTCTTCGACTAACAGAGCTACTTTCTCAATCAGTGCCGGCGTATCTGGATGAATCTCACCCGTCTGGCGGTGCACAAATAGAGCGATGGGAACGCCCCAGGTACGCTGGCGAGAAACACACCAGTCTGGACTGCCATCCAACATGCCCTCAATGCGCGCCTCACCCCATTCCGGATGCCAGGCAACATCTTTAATCGCAGCCTTAGCTTTCTCCAACAGACCATTTTTATCCATTGAGATAAACCACTGCGGCGTGGCTCTATAGATCAACGGCGTTTTGGTGCGCCAGCAATGGGCATAGCTATGGGTGATTTTACTGCAGGCCATCAGCCTATTATTTTCGCGCAGCACATCAATAATATGCGTTTCGACCTTGTACACATGCTCGCCGGCAAACAGCTCAACATCGTCACGAAACAGGCCGTTATCCATCACATAGTTAAGGGTGCCTATACCGTACTGCTTGGCCACGGTAAAATCTTCCATACCATGATCTGGAGCGGTGTGAACACAGCCTGTACCCGCATCAGTCGTGACATGGTCACCGAGCAACACAGGGATATGTCGGCTATAGAATGGATGTTCAGCCACTAGGTTCTCTAGTGCCTGGCCCTGACAACTGGCCAGCACCTTAAAGTCGGTAATCTCTAGACGCTCCATAACCGAATCGAGAAGGGTTTGCGAACAGATCAATCTAACTGGGCCCGCATCAGTTGCGCACTGCACCAGGCTGTATTGCAGATCAGCGCCCATAGAAATGGCCTGGCTGCTGGGAATAGTCCAAGGCGTCGTGGTCCATATCAAGACATTGACCAAGCCTTCTCCGGGCAAGCCACCGAAGGCAGTCGATACCTTGTCCAGCTGTTGGCTATCGCTCACCGGGTAGGCAACATCAATTGAGAATGAGGTTTTATCCTGATACTCCACTTCCGCTTCCGCCAGCGCAGAACCGCCCACAACACTCCAGTAAACCGGCTTATAGCCCTTAACCAGATGGCCATTTTCAGCAATTTTGCCAAGGGCGCGAATAATATCGGCCTCAACACCAAAGTTCATGGTCAGATAGGGGCGATCCCAGTCGCCAAACACACCGATACGAATAAAATCTTTACGCTGTCCTTCGACCTGCTTCATCGCATAGTCGCGACATTTTTGGCGGAAGGTTGAGTAATCTACCTTGACCCCAGCCTTGCCAATCTTCTTTTCAACATTGTGTTCAATAGGTAGCCCATGACAGTCCCAGCCAGGAATATAGGGCGCATCAAAACCGCTCAGGGTGCGCGACTTAACCACAATATCTTTTAATGTTTTATTGACTGCATGGCCCAGATGAATATCGCCATTGGCGTAGGGAGGGCCATCGTGCAAAATATATTTTTCACGACCAGCTCGCGCCGTTCTGATTTGCTGGTACAAATCTGTGTCACGCCATTCTTTAAGGATACCCGGCTCGCGCTGAGCCAAGTTGGCACGCATCGGGAAATCGGTTTTAGGCAGGTTTAACGTGGCCTTATAATCTGTCGTGTTATCAGTCATATTGATTTTAACTTAACCCTAATTATCGGTACTTTCGGTACTTTTAGCCCCTGCAAACCAGGCTCTAATCTGTTTAACATCCTGCCGAATAGTCTCTACTAACTTATCCAGCGTGGTAAATTTTGTCTCGTCGCGGATCTTATGCATAAACTCGACTTCAATGCGCTGGCCATAGAGGTCACCGCTGAAATCAAGCAGATGTACCTCCAAGATAGGCTTTACCAAATCACCCACCGTTGGCCTTACACCGACATTGGCAGCACCCTGGTAGCGCACGCCATCGATATCCGCCAAAACCGCATAGACACCAGTTAATGGCGCACTGTAGCGGTTGAGCTGCACATTGGCAGTGGGGAAACCTAATTTACGGCCAACCTGCTGACCATAGACCACACGGCCCTTAATTGAAAAAGGCCGGCCCAGTAACTGACTGGCTCGGCCAAAATCTGCCTGCTGTAAAAATTCTCTTACCCGCGTGCTACTGACGCGCTCATTATCAATTTCTAGCGTTTTGGTATCCTGCACATCAAAGTCACAGCTCTTACCAAACTCGACCAGCATTTTAAAATCACCGCTGCGATCACAGCCAAAACGAAAATCATCACCAACAATTAAATGCTTAATAGACAGCCCATCGACCAGCACCTGATGAATAAACTCGCTGGCGGTCAAATTGCGCAACACGCGATTAAACTGCAAACACACAACTCGATCTATACCGAACTCGAGCAGGGCATCAATCTTTTCGCGCAACCGCATCAGTCGCGCCGGCGCCTTTTCACCAGAGAAATATTCCTGTGGCTGCGGCTCAAACGTCATTACTACGGAGGGTAATCCCAACATTGCTGCGGTTGCTTTAACTTGCTGCAAAATAGCCTGATGACCAAGATGAACGCCGTCGAAGGAACCAATGGTTACTACCGATCTCTGATTGTATGATTGCAGGTTGTGCAATCCACGAATAAAGGTCACTTTGCCCTGATCTGTAGCCAACGTCATCACTCTCTAAATAAGGCTTTGAGTATACCTAGCAACGCGCCGAAAGGTAAGGGATAGCGCCAGATTGGTGCACTGAATTTTGGGGTGCGCAGCGAGGTCAGTAGAGAGATTAATAGCGAGGTCAAAAAAGAGCCGAATAGCGGGCTGATTTCAAGGGATTACTCAGTGTCGTTATTTGTTGTCGCTTTGGCCGGCCCACGCATATCCGCAATACCAAAACCGGTGGCCATTAAGCAGCCTGCATAGGCCACAAATCCAGCTGTACAAAGTCCGACAAGATTACCACTGCGCTGCCACCATGGCAGCTGCTGCCAGACAGTTTGGTTGAGTACATCGAGCCAATCGGCAACCACCATAAGCACCAACACCATCAACGCAACAGAGCCAATCAACCGGCCAGCAAACTTTAGCCACTGTCCAGATGGCCTATAGATGCCGTTCTTGCGCAGGAATATAAATAGCAGCCCAGCATTTAGAAAGGCCGAGACTGAAGTTGCCGCCGCCAGACCCACATGCCCAATCTGCCAGTAATAGTGCAGCGGCACCACAAACAGCAAGTTGAGCACCATATTAGACAGCATAGCAATCACACCGATACGCACTGGCGTGCGCATATCCTGACGAGCGAAAAATCCTGGGGCCAATACCTTGATCAACATAAATGCCACCAAACCTATGGCATAGGCGCGCAGACTCAGTGTCGCCATAGACATATCCCGTGCTGTCATCACGTCACCATAGTAAAACAGCGTGACCAGAATGGGTTCTGCCAACAGCGTTAGTGCAACTGCAGCAGGGACTGCGATAATTAGCACCACCTTTAGCGCCCAGTCCAATGTCTCCGAATAAGCCTGTTGAGAGTCGGCCGCATGATGGCGAGAGAGATTGGGCAGAATAACCGTGGCAATAGCCACCGCAAACACACCTAGAGGCAGCTCCGCGAGCCGATCAGAGTAATATAGCCAGGACACGCTACCGGTCGGCAGAAAGGTTGCCAGCATGGTATCTAGCAATAGATTTATCTGGCTGACAGACACACCAAAAATTGCGGGCCCCATCAGCGCCAGAATCTTACGTACGCCTGCATCCTGCCAGTCCACCTTGGGCCGAGGCAACATATGAATACGCTGCAAAAATGGTAGCTGGAACATCAACTGCACAACCCCTGCAGCGAAGACACCCCAGGCAAGCGCAAAAGCTGGCTGATCAAATAATGGCGCAGCAAATAATGCCGCTGTAATCAAGGTGACATTGAGCAGCAGCGGCGTAAACGCTGGTACCGCAAAGCGATCATAGCTATTGAGGATGCCCCCCGCTAAACCTGTCATCGAAATAAACAATAAATAAGGGAATGTAATACGCAGCATATCCGCGGTGGCTGCAAACTTATCAGGCTCATCAAAAAACCACTTGGGGGCAAATATGGCTGCCATCACAGGTGAAGCTACGACAATAATTAGGGTTAGCCCCAGCAGCGCAATACCCAAGGTGCCAGTGACGCGATTGACCAGCTCTTTTACCGCCGCCTGACTGCCTTTCTCTCTGTACTCACCTAAGATGGGCACGAATGCTTGAGCAAATGCGCCTTCGGCAAATAATCGGCGGAAAAAATTGGGGATTTTAAAGGCGACAAAGAATACATCGGCAAAGGCATCAGCGCCTATAACCCGCGCGAAGACAACATCTCTAGCCAGACCCATAACCCGCGACAGCATGGTAAAAAAGCTCACCACACCACTAGAACGCAAAAGACCGCTGTCTTTTGTTCTAGGCTCTTGCTGCGCTGGTTTCTGAGACAAAAACTTAACCTTTACCCGACCGATAAGTGATGCAGTTTACCCACCTGCACCCCCATGGCCAAGTGAATCTCTAAATCTGCCACAACTATCGCAGAGACTGCTGAATTTACCCTTAGAATTGGGTTGAATGTCATAACTAAACCCTGTATATTTCCGCGCCTTCAGTGTGACCCAATTTAGAGAGGAATATTTAGGTGGCAAATTCAGTACAAGCTAAAAAACGCGCACGCCAGAACGAGAAACGCCGCCAGCATAATGCCAGCCTGCGCTCAATGGTTCGCACTTATATCAAAAAAGTTGATGCAGCAATCGCCTCTGGTGACCATGCTACTGCACAGGAAGCCTACAACGCGTCTGTACCAGTACTTGATCGCATGGCCGATAAGGGCATTTTGCACAAGAATAAAGCTGCTCGTCATAAGAGCCGTTTGAATATCCAAGTTAAGGCGCTGGCAAAGTAAGTAGCCAGTGACGAAAAAACCGGCTTGCGCCGGTTTTTTTATGTCTGCTAGTTTTGTACTTAAGGCCCTTTGAAACTAGCCTGCAAACACTTTTACCGGCACACCATTTAGCGCTGCATTACCACTGAGCTGGTCAACCAGCTTGTTATCAGTAATATCATTGCAGCTCACACCATCCTGCTCAGACGCGATAGCCAAGTTAACGCCTTTGCGCTGATGCCCCCAACCATGGGGTAAGCTGACAACACCTGGCATAAGCTCATCGCTGGCCAGTACCTCGGTAACCACTTCGCCCACCCTAGATTGAATTCTCACCTGACTGCCATGCTCTATTTGCCGTGCACGCAGATCATCCGGATGCATCAAAAGCTGCCAGCGTGGCTTGCCCTTTACCAGTCGGTGGGAGTTATGCATCCAGGAGTTGTTACTGCGAATATGGCGACGACCAATCATTAGTAGCTCATCAACATCTGTCTTGGGCTCTGTCTCTGCCAATCTAGCAATATCCTGCAAGAAATAGTTATCCAGCAACTTAATCATGCCCGTATCTGTACACAGCCTGCCAATTAAACTGGGCTTCAGAGGCCCCAGATCAATACCATGTGGCTGCTGCTTTATTTTATCCAGCGTAAGCGCCAATTCATGCCCAGCAGCAGCACTGTAGGGCCCGCGCTGCACCCCGCGGTCAATCAACTTATCAGGCGACGGCAATGGTTTTGCTTCATTACCTTTGCACTGGGCTAAAGCCACAGACAGGCCATTAAATATTTCCCAGTCATGCAGGGTGCCCTGTGGTGGCTCAAAGACCGATTCATTAAAGCGCGCCGTGTTATGCACTGCTAAACGCAGAAAGGCTAAGTCATAATGATCGTGTTCTAGGGCACTGGTGGGCGGCAAAATAATGTCGGCGTGTCGTGTTGTCTCATTGATATAAAAATCAATCGACACCATAAAGTCGAGGCCAGACAGCGCAGCATCCATCTGCTGGCCATTGGGCGCCGACAGCACAGGGTTACCGGCTATAGTTACCAGAGCGCGATACTGGCCTTCACCTTCCGTTAATATCTCTTCGGCCAGCACGGCACTGGGCAGCTCACCGGCAAATTCAGGCAACCCACTGACACGACTGCGCCATGCGTCGAAGTGCCCAGAGCCAGATTCCCCCGGTTTCACATAACCAAAGGCAGGCGAAGCAGCTAGCGCCCCGCCGCGCACATCCAAAGAATTGGTCAGAATATTAATAATCTGGATAGCCCACTGACACAGAGCCCCGCAGACCTGCACAGAGACACCCATGCGACCATAGCAAACCGCACCGTCAATATTGGCCATATCTCTCGCCAGTTGACGAATCTGCTCTGCAGCCACACCTCTGTCTCTTATACACA
>CAJXVK010000009.1 GCA_913060735.1 uncultured Cellvibrionales bacterium | reverse complement strand
CGTCGGCAGCGTCAGATGTGTATAAGAGACAGCAGTAACTCAGGACCAAATTGTCCCCAGCGTCCAGATTCTTCCCAGAGGTCAGCGGGCTGAACCACAGGCATCATTAATTCCAGTGCGCCAGCCCGGTCCATTTCCTCACGAACTATAGCTTCTACCTTGCGAAAAACACGCAGGCCCATCGGCAGCCAGGAATAAAGCCCGGAGGCGACTTTGCGGATCATGCCAGCACGCAGCATCAGTTTATGGCTGATCACCTCGGCATCGGCAGGAGATTCTTTTTTGGTGGTAATCAGGTATTGGCTGGCGCGCATGGTTTCTTTTACACTATTTGTTAATCGTCGTCGGAGCAGCCATTTTACGGTGCCGAGGGGTCGCGGTACAGAGTAAAGACAAAATTAGAGAGGGATGATGTTTCAATTACATGACAGATTAACCGCAGATACGCTATTGGTGGGCGACTTTCCACTCTGCTTGCTGCTTTTGAGTAAAGACGCCAATTATCCCTGGACTATTCTAGTGCCTAAGCGCGAGGGCATTACAGAGATCTATCAGCTCAATAACATTGATCGTCAGCAATTACTGCATGAGTCCTGTGTGTTGGCTGAAGCCATGCAGATACTCTTTAGTCCAGACAAACTGAATATCGCAACGATTGGAAATAAGGTGCCACAGTTGCATATGCATCATGTTGCTCGAACCATGGAGGATGCTGCCTGGCCCGGACCCGTATGGGGAGCAGCGCCAGCGATTAGTTACAGCGAAGATAAGAGCAGAGCTATCCAGACTAGCCTGCAAACTCAGTTAGCCAATGAGCTAATAAAATAAAAACCCCTGACAGGCAGGGGTTTTTATTAGTACAGCGACTAATATTGGTCAGCTGGCTCGGCTATAGGTGCTAGAACTCAGTCTAGTTGGCCATATCTTTGAGGCCTTTAAGCGCATAGACCTTTACCACATTGGTTGCAGGCTGGGCTTTAAAAATAGTCTCTTTGCCGGTAAAAGTATTAATGCCTTTGCGCGCTTTTTTGGCTGGCTTCTTCACCGTGGTTATCTTGATCAAGCCGGAGAGAACAAATTCGCCCACTGCGCGTTTTTTTACATGGCGTCGAACGAGGAGACATAGCTCGTCTAGAACAGTGTCAATTTGCTTGCGATTTAAGCCCGAGTTAAGAGCTAATTCGTTGACTATTTCAATCTTGTTATAACGCTCGGATATCGCAGTAGCCCTGCGGGATGGGCTAGTTGCCTTCTTAGCGGCAGTTTTCTTAGCGAGGGGTTTCTTGGTGACAGTTTTTTTCTTCACTGGTGCCTTTTTCTTTGCAGTACCTTCTTTAACGGCCATTTTTTAGTCCTCCATGATTTTGGTTATCCAGTTAAAACCAACCCTGATGTATTAAGGGTACCGTCATCAGGGCTTTGACATTATTTATAGCTGCCGATTTACTGTTGTGCCACGAATAAGCGGTTTTTCTGCGACTTTTTTAATCTAAGCCTATTTATACTGGTTTATTTAGCATTCGCCTGCCGCATAGGCTGATGTATAATGCTGCGCTTTTTAAGCTCAAGCATAAGGTTTGGACGATATGCCAATTTATGAGTACCGCTGTAAGGCCTGTGGACACGAGCTCGAAGCGCTGCAGAAAATGAGTGATGATCCGTTGACGGACTGCCCTCAGTGCCACCAGCCCGAGCTGCATAAACAGATATCAGCGGCGGGTTTTAGGCTTAGCGGCAGCGGTTGGTACGAGACTGATTTTAAAAGCGGCAAAAAGAAGAATCTCAGTGAAGGAAAGAGCGGTGCAACAGATGCGAGTGCAAGCAAGGCCGCATCCACAGCACCTACTAAATAGTGACGCGCACCTTAGGGTGCAATAAAACTTTAAAAGCAGGAATAAATTACTGATGTATCGAACTAACTATTGCGGACTTGTTAGAAGCGCCCATATTAATGAGCAGATTACCCTATGCGGTTGGGTTGATCGTCGTCGTGATCACGGCGGTGTTATTTTTCTCGATCTGCGCGACCGTGAAGGCATTGTGCAGGTAGTATTTGATTCTGATGCAGGACAATTTTTTGAGCAAGCCGATAAGGTTCGCTCAGAATATGTTTTAAAGGTGACAGGTAGAGTCCGAGCCCGAAGTGAGTCAACGGTAAACCCAAATATGGGCACCGGTGAGATTGAAGTCTATGGTACCGAGCTAGAAATTTTAAACTCGGCTATTACACCGCCATTCCAGCTCGATGACCATATCACCGTGGGTGAAGATGTAAGGCTCAAGTATCGCTATATGGATTTGCGTCGCACCGAGATGCAAAATAGCCTGCGCTTTCGCTCCAAAATTACCTCTAGCATTCGCAATTATCTTGTCGATGATGGTTTTCTGGATATTGAAACGCCAATTATGACTCGTGCTACTCCCGAGGGTGCTAGGGACTATTTGATTCCGTCACGCACCCATCCGGGGCAGTTCTTTGCCATGCCGCAATCGCCGCAGCTCTTTAAACAGATGTTGATGGTTGCTGGTTTTGACCGTTACTACCAGATTGCCAAATGTTTTCGCGACGAAGATTTACGCGCTGACCGCCAGCCAGAATTCACCCAGATTGATATAGAAGCCTCTTTTATTGACGAAGAGGACATTATGTCAACGACGGAAACCATGATTCGCGGTATTTTTGCCGAGCATATGGGCGTTGAATTTGATACTTTTCCGCGTATGACCTATGCCGATGCGATGGCTAAATACGGCTCCGATAAGCCAGATTTACGTATTCCCCTTGAGCTAGTTGAGATTAAAGATCTACTTAAGGATATCGAGTTTAAAGTGTTTGCAGGTCCAGCTAACGATCCCGCCTGTCGTGTCACTGCGCTAAAAGTACCAGGTGGCGCTGACATATCACGTAAGCAAATAGATGACTACACCAAGTTCGTCAGCATCTACGGCGCCAAAGGTTTGGCTTGGATCAAGGTCAATGCCATTGAGACAGGGATAGAAGGTCTACAGTCACCGATTATTAAGTTCCTCGGTGATGAAGTGACCATGAATATTATGCAGCGACTGGATGCTCAGAATGGCGATATCGTCTTCTTTGGTGCTGACAAGTCTCAGGTAGTGTCAGAGGCCCTGGGTGCACTGCGTTGTAAAGTCGGTGAAGACTTAAATCTTTACACCAGCGAATGGGCACCAATGTGGGTTGTCGATTTCCCTATGTTCGAAACTACATCTGATGGTGGACTCACCCCATTGCACCATCCATTTACCGCGCCATCTTGCTCGATCGAGGAGTTGCAGGAAAATCCTGCGACCGCGCTGTCGCGAGCCTATGATATGGTGCTTAACGGCTGTGAGTTGGGTGGTGGTTCTATTCGTATCCACGATCAGATTATACAGGCAGCCGTATTCGATGTGTTAAAGATATCTGCCGATGAGCAACGGGAAAAGTTTGGCTTTTTGCTGGATGCTCTGCAATACGGTGCGCCGCCACATGGTGGTTTAGCCTTTGGTCTAGATCGTCTGATAATGTTGATGGTGGGAGCCGACAGTATTCGTGATGTTATTGCATTCCCGAAAACCCAGTCAGCGGCCTGTCTGTTAACTGATGCCCCCTCCATTGTGGATTCAACGCAGTTAAGAGATTTGAATATTCGGGTGCGCAAGAAAGAAGATTAAAGAATTTGTATGTGTAGAACGTTGTACGTAGCAAAAGCAGTAAGTTATTAAGCGATAGAAACATAGACTCAAACGAGTAATCACAAGAGGAAATACCGATGAAAGTTATAAAGAAGACTAAAGAATATACAGTTTACCAAAAGGGTTCTGGACGTTATGCGGTTAAGAACGCCAGCAAAAACTGGGTAAATGCTGATGAAAAAGTTGCCATTTTACTGGCTGAAGGCCTGATTAAAGCGGTTGCTGCTGCGCCTGTTGCTGAAGAAGTTGCTGAAGAAGCGGCTCCTGCAGTAGAGGAAGTTGTAGAAGCTGCAGCCGAAGAAGCACCGGCCGAAGAGCCAGCGCCTGTTGCAGAAGAAGCGCCAGCTGAAGAAGCGGCACCTGCTGCTGAAGAAGTCGCGGAAGCAGCAGCTCCTGCAGAAGAAGCAACAGCAGAAGAAGCGCCAGCTGAAGAAGCATCAGCAGAAGAAGCTGCGCCTGCAGCCGAAGAGGCGGCAGAGGTAAAGCCAAAAGCTAAAGCCAAGGCTAAACCCAAAGCTAAAGCCAAGGCAAAGCCTAAAGCTGCACCTAAAAAAGCTGCGGCCAAAAAAGAAGATTAATTACTCCGGTAATTAACCGCTTTATAAAACCCTCAGAACGCTGTTCTGAGGGTTTTTTTATGGCGGTCTAAATGGTTTGAGTCCTGATTAGGTCCGTCGAGTGGCCTATTCTAGTTTGGCCTTTCGCAGCGAGGACAAAGGTTGGTCAATGCGCTAAATCATGCGTAAAGAGGTTGACTCTCTATGCATCCATTGCAACACTTCCAGACTAATCGAAAAGCAATCAATTTCATGACACGAATAATCGGTATTGACCCAGGATCACGGCGCACCGGCTACGGTGTAATTGATATTGTGGGCAGTAAAGTCAGCTATGTTACTAGCGGTATTATTCGGTTACCGGAAAAATCACTGCCTGAACGACTGAAAATTATCTTCGATGGTGTCAGCCAGATTATTGAGCAATATCAGCCTGAGCAGATGGCGATCGAAGAGGTTTTTTTGGCCCGCAATCCAAGCTCCGCGCTTAAGCTGGGGCAGGCGCGGGGCGCTGCAATTGTCGCAGGAGGCAATGCGGGGCTGCCAGTGGGTGAATACTCTGCACGCAGCGTTAAGCTGGCAGTGGTAGGTACAGGTAGCGCCGATAAGTCCCAGGTGCAGATGATGATTGTGCAACTCCTCAGATTATCTGAGGCGCCGGCCGAAGATGCCGCCGATGCACTGGCTATTGCTATTTGTCATGGCCACAGTCTTGGGGCGCAAACCGCCTTTGCTGGTGCCGGTGTTAAGGGCTATGCTCGTGGCCGACTTAAATAAACAGTAGAGCAATCGTTTCAATAACAGAGAAAGTCAGACCATGATCGGACGACTTCAGGGCGTGATAATTGACAAGCAGGCACCGGATTTACTGCTCGATGTGCAGGGTGTTGGCTACGAGGTGCTGGTCTCTTTGAGCACTTTCTTTGCGGTTCCGGAGCCGGGCGAGTCGGTCACATTGCACACTCATTTTGTAGTGCGCGAAGACGTACAGCAGCTATACGGTTTTGCCGAGCTATCAGAACGCGCGCTGTTTCGCCATCTGATCAAGGTCAACGGCGTCGGCCCTAAGATGGCTCTGGCTATTCTCTCTGGCATGTCAGCCAGTGAGTTTGCAATATGCGTGCACAATAACGATATCAGTACCCTGGTGAAATTACCGGGGGTGGGCAAAAAGACAGCCGAGCGCTTGGTGATTGAGATGCGTGATCGGGTGGGCGATATTGATGCAAAGGTCACGACGGCGTCCGCTGTCGCAAAGCAGCCTGATTTAACTCAGGAGGCGGAAAGCGCATTGATTGCACTGGGCTACAAACCCCAGGATGCGGCAAAGATGGTGAGCAGAGCGGCTGCGGATGATATCTCTAGCGCCGAACAGCTGATCAGGGCTGCACTCAAGAGTATGGTGTCTAAGTAGCGCGCGAGTAAAGCTAGTGATAATTTAAGGTCATCAAGGTATGCTTATAGGCAAATTTGAGATGGCGTCCAATGATAGAACCCGATCGACTTATTTCCGCAGATATTTCCGTTTCTGAAGAGCGTTTTGACCGCGCTCTTCGGCCTACTGCACTGGCTGATTATGTCGGGCAGCCGGTGGTTAAAGAGCAGCTGCATATCTTTATTGAAGCGGCGCGCAGAAGAGCAGAGCCCCTCGATCACACATTGGTATTTGGCCCCCCAGGCTTAGGTAAAACGACGCTCGCGCATATTATTGCCAACGAGATGCAGGTCGACCTTAAAACCACCTCTGGCCCAGTATTAGAAAAGGCTGGCGATCTCGCGGCACTGCTGACTAACCTTGAAGCTGGAGATGTGCTATTTATCGACGAGATTCATCGTCTGAGTCCAGTCGTCGAAGAGATTCTTTACCCGGCATTAGAAGATTACCAATTGGATATTGTGATTGGTGAGGGTCCTGCCGCTCGCTCCATCAAACTGGATTTACCCCCTTTTACATTAGTAGGTGCCACCACTAGAGCAGGGCTGCTGACATCGCCGCTGCGTGACCGCTTTGGTATTGTGCAGCGTCTGGAATTCTATTCAGTTGCCGATCTCACCAGCATTGTTACGCGCGCCGCCGCTATTTTAGGGGTTGCTATCGATGGTGATGGCGCCAAAGAGATTGCCTGCCGTTCGCGCGGTACACCGCGGATTGCCAACCGTTTATTGCGTCGTGTGCGCGACTATGCCGAAGTAAAGGGCGATGGCAATATCACTGCAGATATCGCCGATGCCGCGTTAAATATGCTCAATGTAGATCAAAGTGGTTTTGATCATATGGATAGGCGTCTACTGCTTATGTTGATGGAAAAATTTGACGGTGGCCCGGTGGGTGTAGATAGTCTAGCGGCAGCGCTTAGTGAAGAGCGTGGCACCATTGAAGATGTTCTCGAGCCCTATCTTATTCAGCAGGGCTATCTAATGCGCACCTCCAGAGGTCGCATGGCGACGCGTATGGCCTACGAACACTTTGGTTTAAAGAGCCCCAAGCGCCTTCAGGAACAGATGGATGCGCTCGATGATTGAGTTCCGCTTACCGATCCGAGTCTATGTCGAAGATACAGATGCTGGTGGCATTGTGTTCTATGCCAACTATCTGAAGTTTATGGAAAGAGCGCGCACTGAATTAATGCGTAGTTTAGGCTTTGACAAGCCGGCGCTCTTTGATGGCCTGCAATTTGTGGTTCATGAGGTTGCGCTCAAGTATCACAGTCCGGCGGTATTGGATGATGAAATCATCGTGACTGCAGTGCTGAGCAAGGCAGCCAGGGTCACCTTTGAAATGACCCAGCAGGTTTTCCGCGGTGAGGAATTGCTTGTTGAAGGCAGTATAAAAGTCGCCTGCATTGATGCCCAAACCAAACGCCCGAAAGGCATGCCGAAAAATATGTTTACAACCTTAAACAGCCAACTTGGCTAAATCTGGAGTTTATGCAGGTGAATGATGAAAACTTATCCATATTAGCGCTTATTACCAACGCCAGTGTGCTGGTGCAGTTGGTGATGGGCACGTTGTTTCTAATGTCGGTACTGTCATGGATTATGATCGTACAGCGCGCAGTGTTTCTAAATACTGCTCAGCGCAGCTTTCGAGAGTTCGAAGATATCTTTTGGTCCGGTGTTGATCTCAACAACCTCTATGATGAAATTACCGAGCAGGCGCAAGAAGATGGCGCAGTGGATGGTATTGAAAATGTTTTCCGCGCTGGTTTTCGTGAATTTAACCGACTGGCGCAGACCGATAAAGCAGACCCAGACGCCGTGATGGAGGGCACAGACCGCGCCATGCGCGTAGCACTGTCCCGTGAAGAGGAAAAACTCAGTACCAATCTACCATTTCTTGCCAGTGTGGCTTCAGTGAGCCCTTATATCGGCCTGTTTGGTACGGTCTGGGGCATTATGAATTCTTTCCGTGGACTGGCTATGGTGCAACAGGCAACGTTGGCCACTGTAGCGCCGGGTATCTCCGAAGCCTTGATCGCCACAGCCATGGGGCTGTTTGCTGCTATTCCTGCGGTTATTGCCTACAACCGCTATGCAGCGCAGGTCGAGGTGATTAATGGCAACTACGAGACCTTCTCGGATGAATTTTCGAGCATTCTGCACCGCCAGGTTCACTCGCGCTAATTAGCGCTTAAATTCTGAGGCCGGATTTGTGAAGCACAGAAAAGCAAAACGCAAGCTAGTCGCCGAGATCAATGTGGTTCCCTATATTGATGTGACATTGGTATTGCTGGTGGTATTTATGATTACCGCGCCGCTATTAATGCAGGGCGTTAAGGTGGAGCTGCCAGACGCCAACTCCGCACCCATGGATACCAAAGACCAAGAACCGTTTATTGTCTCCATCAAAGCCGATGGCAGTTACTGGATAGATGTAAAAGGGACGAATGAAACTCAGGCTCTGTCTGTTATAAAAGATCGAGTCGCCAAGGTGCTGCGGCAAAAGCCCAAAACGCCGATACTGGTATGGGGTGACAGCTCTGTAGATTACGGTGTTGTGGTAAATTTAATGAGTGAATTACAGTTGGCCGGGGCGCCAGCGGTGGGTCTTGTAACGGAGCCCCCCAGTCGCTGATATGGGTAACTTCCTTAGCTACGCAATGGCCGTTTTAGTCAGTATTGCAGTGCATGTGTTGGTGGTAGGTGCACTGTTAATTAACTGGCAGCCAGAGACTGAACACGTAATGATGCAGCCGCAATTTATTGAGGCTACGTTGGTTGAATTAGCGCCCAAGAAAAAACCTCAGGAAAAAAAGCCTGCAGCAAAAACACCTGCCAAACCCAAGGTTGATCTAGCCAAGAAAAAACGTGAGGCCGACAAGCGCCGGGCTGCGCAAAAGAAAAAGGCCGCCGCTTTAAAGAAAAAGCAAGAACAGGCATTAAAAGCTAAAGAGCTGGAAGAAAAGCGTGCAGCCGAAGCCGAGCGCAGACACATTGAAACTGAGTTTGCTGAAACCTTGGCTGAGGAACAGGCGCAGATTAATGCCCAAGAGGATGATCGCATCGCCAATAGCTATCGGCAGCTTATTCAGCAGCGACTGTCGGAGAACTGGAGCAGGCCGCCCAGTGCTAGGCGCGATATGGAGACGGTGATCCAAATTCGACTGGTACCCACAGGGCGTGTAGTAGGGGTCACAGTGCTAAAGTCCAGTGGAGACATAGCCTTTGACCGCTCAGTGGAGCAGGCGGCGTTTAAGGCAGAGCAGTTTTTAGAATTAAAGCAAATGGCGCCGGATATGTTTGAGCGGCGCTTCCGTCGGGTAGATGTTGCCTTTAGTCCGCAAGATCTGCGCCTTTAAATAATGGAGAAATCACATTGAGTCGGATAAATAGAATTTGCATGTTGCTATTGCTGGTACTGTCTAGCAGCGCATGGAGTGAGTTGGTTATTAGAGTGACTCAGGGCAATGATAAGCCGACGATTGTTGCAGTGTCGCCAATTGCCCTAAATGGTATCCAGATTAAAGAGGATATCGGCAGCATTGTCGAAGCAGACTTAAAGCGCAGCGGTCTTTTTTCAGCGATTCCACGTCGCGATATGTTGGCTTTCCCCTCCACAGCTAAGGATGTTTATTACCGCGACTGGCGAATTCTAGGCACAGAGTATCTAGTCGTAGGGGCAATGATCCCCGTAGATGAAGGCCGTTACCAGCTGGATTTTAGTCTGTTGAATGTTACTGCACAGAAGACCGAGTTCAATCATCGCGTCAGTGGCACCAAAAGTCAGGTGCGCGACTTGGCCCATCTAATTAGCGATAAAATCTATCAGGAAATTACCGGTATTCGCGGCGCTTTTTCAACTCGCTTGGCCTACGTTACGGCCAATCGTGAGAATGGCAAATATGTTTACCGCCTAAATGTGTCCGATGCCGATGGCGCCAGAGAGAAATTAATGCTGGAGTCGCCAGAGCCCATTATGTCGCCGTCCTGGGCGCCCAATGGTAAAGAGCTAGCCTATGTTTCCTTTGAAACTGGTCGCCCGGCGATATTTCGCCAGAATCTGGTGACGGCATCTCGGCAGCAGCTAACCAATTTTACAGGTCTGAATGGTGCACCATCATGGTCACCAGATGGCAAAAAGATGGCGCTAGTGCTGAGTAAAGACGGCAATCCCGAAATTTATATGCTCGATTTAGCTACTAATAGGTTCACCCGTTTGACACGCCACTTCGCCATCGACACAGAGCCGACCTGGATGCCAGATGGAAAACATCTGCTGTTTACCTCTGATCGCGGCGGTACACCACAAATTTACAAATTGAATATTACTAGCAAAGCCACGCAGCGCCTGACTTTTAGGGGGAATTATAACGCTCGTGCCAGTCTGGCGCCGGACGGGCGGACGCTGGCGTTGATTCATAGAGCTTCTAGTACCTTCCATGTAGCCTCTTTTGACCTTGTAACAGGCAGGTTGATTGAGCTCACAGAGACAAGATTAGATGAATCTCCTACTGTCGCGCCCAATGGAGCTATGTTAATGTACGCTACTAAACAGGGTGACCGTGGAGTATTGGCGGCGGTTTCACTGGATGCTGGCGTGCGTTATGTGCTGCCAGCCAAGAGCGGAGATGTGCGTGAACCTGCATGGTCGCCATTCTTACGCTAACAAATTACGTACTTAACAGATTCTTTTCACCAAAGACGTTAACAGGAGTTAACAATGATCCAAACTAATAAATTCGGTTTGACCGCAGCAGTTTTATCCATGGTGCTAGTGGGCTGTAGCTCAGCTCCTACTGATGAAAGCACTGATATTGAAGATACTTCAGTACAGACAGGGCAGGTTGATGCCAGCGTTATTGATGATAGTGCAATAGAAGTCGCTATCGCAGCTGACACTGTTTTTTACTTTGACTATGACAAGGCACTGCTTAAGCCTGAGTCTCGTGCTGCTCTGTTGGAACACGCTGCTTCGTTAAACAGCAACCCACGCAGTGTGCGTCTTGAAGGTCATGCCGATGAACGTGGTACTCGCGAGTACAACATGGCACTGGGCGAGCGTCGCGCCAATGCAGTTAAAGAGTTCATGGTATTGCAGGGCGTTTCAGCCGGTTTGATCGAAGTGATCAGCTACGGTGAAGAGCGTGCCGCGTCTTATGGCAGTAATGACAGCGCTTGGTCTATGAACCGTCGCGTCGAATTGAAGTAATACTCGCAGACCTCAATGGTCTGGATGCGCTAAAGCGTTATCCAGAGGGCTGTAAGACAACAACTAGCGCGGCTGGGGTTATTATTGGCTTTGGTCGTTGTGGTTTATGGAATAAATCTGGAAACAGTTAATTCGTCATGAAATCAAACATTGCAATTGTTTTATTACTGTCTTCTTTTTCGACTACTGCTATTGGTCAAAATCCAACGCCAGTGGTTGATTTAAGCAGCCCGATAACAGCTAACCAGCCTTCTGAGGACAATGTTATCAGCACTGCCGATGTGCAGGTGGCAGGTAATAGTTATTACCAGTCTCAGGTACTGCAGGAAGAGGTGCAGGTGCTGCGCGGTATGGTGGAAGAGCTTGCCTATGAGCTGCAGCAGGTTAAGCAGCGCCAGATGGACGACTACCTTGATCTTGATAGACGCCTCAGCGCGGTGATTGCTGGAGCAACTGTTGCACAGCCAGCCGCTGCCGGTCAGGTGGCGAGCCAAGACGCTGTGCAGGCCACTTCCACGTCACCTGTTGGACAGCTGGCTGAGCCAGCCACCGCTGCGCCAGCGGATACAGTCGCGATGAAAGCCAACTATGACGATGCCTCTGATCTGCTGCTCAAAGAGCGCGATATTGAAGGCGCCGCGCTGGCTTTTAAACAGCATGTTGTTGATTTTCCCACCAGCCCCTATGTGGCTAATGCCCATTATTGGTTGGGCGAGATATATCTGCTGCAAGGGCGGGATGAACTGGCTCGACAGGCATTTACCGCCGTTGTTGAACAGCATGCCACACATGGCAAAGCCATGGATGCAAGCTTTAAGCTGGGTAAGATATATCACCAGCTGGGTGATGATAAGCGCGCGCGTGAACTGCTTGAAATCGCAGCACTGAGCACCGGCGGCGCCGCTAAAAAAGCACAGAGCTATCTGAACAATAACTTTTAGCGGCTAATTTTTAGTCGCTTGCTAAGAACAAGACCCATGTCCGACACCTCATTGCGTATTACTGAAATTTTCCATTCGTTGCAGGGCGAAACCAGCACCACGGGTCTACCCACTGTGTTTGTGCGCCTAACCGGCTGCCCACTGCGTTGTGGCTACTGCGACACCGCCTATGCGTTTGAGGGCGGCAGCAAAATCGCTCTGAGTGATATTTTAGCGACTGTCGCCGACTACGGAGCGAAACATGTCACCGTTACTGGCGGTGAACCACTGGCGCAGCCCCAATGTATTGAGCTGCTCCAGAATCTCTGTGATAAAGGTTACCGAGTGTCTCTAGAGACTAGCGGTGCCATGCCAATTCAGAATGTTGATCCGCGTGTTTACAGGATTGTCGATCTTAAAACACCGGGTTCAGGGGAAGTAAGCCGCAATCTGTATACCAATATGGAATATCTACTTCCTCATGACGAGATCAAATTTGTAATCTGCAATCGTCAGGACTACGACTGGTGCTGCATGAAAATGGATGAATTGCAGTTAGCCGGTAAAGTCGGTGAGATTCTATTTTCGCCTAGTCAGGGCGAGCTGGCTCCGAAGCAGTTGGCCGAGTGGATTCTCGCCGACAAGCTCAATGTTAGGATGCAGCTGCAAACCCATAAATTTATTTGGGGCGATCAGCCCGGTCACTAGGTCAAAAGCATGTCTAAAAAAGCCGTTATTCTAGTCTCCGGAGGACTCGACTCAACCACTGTTGTGGCTATGGCCATGAGCCAGGGCTACGACTGCTACACGCTGAGCTTTGACTATGGTCAGCGTCATCGCTCTGAACTGGCAGCCGCGCAACGTATCTCCGAATTAATGACAGTGCATACCCACAAGGTGGTTAAGCTGGATCTTGGCACTATAGGGGGTTCAGCGCTGACAGATACCAGTATCGATGTCCCAGAGCATGAGACAGCGGGTATCCCTGTTACCTATGTCCCGGCGCGTAATACTGTATTTCTATCGATTGCATTGGGCTGGGCAGAAGTGCTTGGCGCCAATGATATTTTTCTTGGCGTCAATGCCGTGGATTACTCCGGCTACCCAGACTGCCGGCCAGAATATATCAGTGCTTTTGAGGCTGTGGCTAATCTGGCAACCAAGGCGGGTGTAGAGGGTAATAAGCTGTCTATTCATGCGCCGCTGATCAGTATGACCAAGGGCGAAATAGTGCAGGCTGGAATGGCGTTGGGAGTCGATTATAGTCAGACGGTTTCATGCTATCAGGCGAGCCTGGAAGGCCTTGCTTGCGGCAGATGTGACAGTTGTCGACTGCGTGCGCAGGGTTTCGCTGAAGCCGGTGTAAAAGACCCTACCAGATATCAAAATAACGCTTGAATTTTGATTGCTGGTCAGTATGATACGCACCTCCTCTGAGGGCCGTTAGCTCAGTTGGTAGAGCATCGGACTTTTAATCCGCTGGTCCCGCGTTCGAGTCGCGGACGGCCCACCATTTTTACTCTGTTACGAGTTAAAAATAGTTACAACTACCTCGCTTACCTTAACACTTGATTTCGTCTGTTTTGATTTCGAGACGCTGTTGTCTATTCGCTTCTTGCTTTAAACTCCCTGTAAAATTTACTGGGGTCAGAGATGAAAATCCATCAGGTCTACACAGAGAGTGTTTTAGATAACTTTACCTATCTGCTTGAGCTCAGCGACGGCAGTGCTATTGCCATAGATCCCTGGGATGAAGTGATCACCAATCAGCTGCTGGCTGATAATAGTCTCAGTCTCAAAGCCATTATTAACACTCATGAGCACTGGGACCATATTCAGGGCAACGAGCCTCTGGTGGCTCAGCATGGTTGTGAAGTCTGGGCCCATGCCAATGGTCAAGGTAAAATCCCCGGGCTAAGTCGTGTATTAAATACTGGAGAGCTAATCGCCCTTGATAATGCGGTTGAATTAAAGGTTCTCGATACCCCGGGTCATACCATGGCGCATCTGTGTTTCTTGGTGCTGGAGCAGGGCATAGCTAAAGCTGTCTTTACCGGCGATACATTATTTAATGCCGGAGTTGGTCACTGTCGTGGCGGCGGTGATGTGGATGTTCTGTACGATACTATTGTCCAACAGTTCCATAGCCTTGATGACAGTATCGTTATTTATCCGGGCCATAAATATCTGGAAAACAATTTGCGCTTTACCCTGAGTATTGAGCCTGACAATCAAGATGCACAAAGCTGGCTTGCTCGCGCTACTCAGGATAAGGATTCCGCAAATCCAGTAACCACCTGTATTGGCGATGAGCGCAAGTTTAATACCTTTTTCCGTCTTGCCAGTACCGAAATAAGGATCGAGCTCAACTGTGAGTCGGGCACCGATAGAGAGGTGTTTACCGCCCTGAGAGCACGCCGCGATAGCTGGTAGGAAAGGGTGATTTGCTGCGGTCAGAGTAAAAAATAGTCTATCTTTGATTATCTTTGGGTTTTTATCGCCTTTCTGAGCGGATTCGCAGCGCAGCATTTTTAATGTTGTTCTGCGGCTTAATAGCCATGCACCCATTATCGAGAGTTGCGATAACTCAAGAACGATAAACAAAAAAGGGAAGAGAATGACTCTTCCCTTTTTGCATTGCTGCTTGTTATGCCGGGTTAAAACTTAACTTTTATACTCAGAGTTAATGACCACGACATCAACATCCAGTGCCGAGATAACACGCTCGGCGGTATTGCCTCGGATGGTCTTGGTCATACCAGTTTGACCTAGGGTCCCAATAAGCACCGCATCGGCATTGATATCTTTGGAGACCTTGGCAATTGCTTCATCGGTATAACCTTGAACAACATGAATATTGCTTGAATCCAGCCCTGTTTCCCTAGCCAGTCGACCACGATCTGGATAGAGCATAGAGTCGAGGTAAGCATTAACCACATGAAACTCCGCACCGTAGCTTTCTGCCAACGCTTTACCATGGGCCAAAATATTACTGTTTAGCTGTTGCTGCTGGTCGCGAATAGCTTGGAAATTGACCGCGGCCAAAACGACTTTACGCTCTGGCGCTGCTCCATCACGTACCAGCAAAACAGGGCAAAACGCGCGCTTAAATAGTTTCCATTTGTTTTCTGTAAAACCAAAGCGACTGCTGCTTTTGGGCTTGCCGGCGCGAATAATAATTCGGGTTGCGCCAACCTTTTCTGCAGAGTGCATGATGGCTTTTTGCCAGTGGTCGCTCCAGGAAATTTCAATTTGATAGTCGAGATCAGCAGCCTTTAACCGGCTATGAATCTGCTCATCAAACCAGTCAGTGTTGCGATAAATATTACTATTGCTGGGGCTCATATCGACACTGTCATGGTCAATGGCAATAAAAACATAAAGTTTTGGCCGCGGCGTCATTAGCTGCGCAGTAATAATGGCTCGGTCTAGAGCGACATGCTCGTCAAGCGTTGGGTTGACGACCACAAAGAATTTTTCTTGTTCAGACATACTGTTCTCCTTGATATCTCTCTGTCTAGTATTGCTTGAGCATATGACAGAAATAAAGCACGTATGCTTATTTCGTTATGCGCCGCCATTTAAACATACCAAATTCTCATAACCAATACTTGGTGTGGGCTGTAGTCGTTATTTATCATGGTTTATGGCTATGACTGGCATACCATTTTTGATATTGCCTTATCGATAGCTACTATTTTCTATACGCCGCGGTTTTTTTTACTGGGGCTCAATAGATAGTGACAGAAGCCGCTTTAGAACCCGTATAATGTCGGCATTACTAAATTGTGTGTTTAATTGTGGATGACTTGATGACCGTTCGTACCCGTATTGCCCCTTCGCCCACCGGCGACCCCCATGTTGGCACTGCCTATGTTGCTCTGTTTAATATGGCCTTTGCCCATAGTCAGGGCGGCCAGTTTTTATTGCGCATCGAAGACACAGATCAGGCCAGATCCACCCCGGAATCTGAAAAAGCCATTCTCGATGCACTGCACTGGTTGGGTTTAGATTGGGACGAGGGCCCGGATAATGGCGGTGACAAAGGCCCTTATCGTCAAAGCGAGCGCTCTGATATCTATCACGAGCATGCCCATCAACTTTTAGACAGCGGCCACGCCTTTCGGTGCTTCTGCACCCCGGAACGCCTTGATGAACTGCGCAAAACCCAGATGGAAAACAAAGAGCAGCTTGGCTATGACGGCCACTGTATGCACCTAGATGAATCAGAGGTCGCCGAGCGCGTGGCAAAGGGCGAGTCACATGTGGTGCGCATGAAAGTGCCGAGAGAGGGGCAGTGCACCTTTAACGATATGTTGCGTGGCGAGATCAGCATCGACTGGACACAAATCGATCTGCAGATACTGCTTAAAGCCGATGGTATGCCAACTTACCATTTAGCTAATGTGGTGGATGACCATCTGATGGAAATCAGCCATGTGATTCGCGGCGAGGAGTGGATTAACTCAGCTCCCAAACATATTTTGCTGTATCAGTATTTTGGCTGGGAGACACCCGTATTCTGTCACCTGCCATTGCTGCGCAATGTCGATAAGAGCAAGTTATCCAAGCGCAAAAACCCCACCAGTATTCTGTATTACCAGCGCATGGGTTATCTGCCCGAAGCACTGCTTAACTACTTAGGGCGCATGGGGTGGTCCATGCCCGATGAGCGCGAGAAATTTACCCTCGAGCAGATGCTAGAGGTATTTGATATTCAGCGGGTGTCGCTGGGTGGCCCGGTGTTTGATGTGGAAAAACTGAGCTGGCTCAATGGCATGTGGATTCGTGCTGAGCTAACCGACGATCAGCTGGCTGACCGTCTGCATGAATGGGCACTTAATCGCGATACCTTAAAAGCATTCTTACCCTTTGCCCGACAGCGTATGGAAACCTTTTCAGATCTGGCACCTCTCGGCAATTATCTGGTCTCTGGCATGTTGCCGATTACAGTAGAGGATTTAAAGTCTGCGGGCATGGACGAAGAACAGCTTGTAGAGGTCCTACAGTTCGCCCTGTGGCGATTAGAGTCTGTGCAGCAGTGGAACAGGGATAATATCTTTAGTGCCCTAAAAGCTGTCGCCGACGCTATGGAAATTAAGCTCAAGCCATTCCTCGCGCCGTTATTTATTGCTATTGCCGGCAGC
The DNA here is from genome assembly GCA_913060735.1 of uncultured Cellvibrionales bacterium. Taxonomy (GTDB): domain Bacteria; phylum Pseudomonadota; class Gammaproteobacteria; order Pseudomonadales; family Porticoccaceae; genus HTCC2207. The sequence continues at coordinate 13,168 of CAJXVK010000009.1, read as the reverse complement.
AGCGCATCCATCTCGGTTATGGACTCTATGAATCTACTGGGCGCCGATATGTCCCGCGCACGTTTACGTCACGCGATAGATCTACTGGGTGGCGTAGGTAAAAAGAAGCTTAAAAAAATGGAAAAGGCTTATCAGCAGTTGGCATAATCTAAATAGTTAACCTTGTTGAATCTACAGCATCTCGTGGTTAGAGATGCTAGGATTTAGGCAGACCGATAAAAGCAATTAAAAAGGTTTGTTATGAATTTTGTCCCCTATGCTGTGCCCGTCTTTTTAGTGCTTATTGTGCTCGAGTGTTGCTGGGGCTGGTTTAAGGGCAATAATACTTACAGGCTCAATGACAGCCTAAATAGCCTAAGTCTTGGACTGCTGAGTGTGGCCACTAAGTTTATCTTTTTAAGTGTGGGTTATATTGTCTTTGTCAAAATAGAGCGGGACTATTCGCTGGGTCTGTTCGACAGCCAAATCACCGGCCACTGGCTTATCGCGCTATTGGTATATGACTTTTTCTACTACTGGTTTCATCGTATTAGTCATGAGCGGCAATTTTTCTGGGGTTCCCATGTGGTGCATCACCAGAGCGAAGACTACAACCTCAGCACCGCACTGCGTCAAACCAGTACCAGCTTTTTTACCACCTGGATATTTTATGTTCCCTGCTTTTTGTTGGGCATGCCTATTGGCATGTATATCAGCATTGCCTCGGCGCACCTGATCTATCAGTTCTGGGTACACAGCCAGCATATTCCCAAACTTGGTGTATTCGAGTGGTTCTTGATTACCCCCTCTAACCATCGAGTTCACCATGCTCAGAACGAGCAATATATCGATAAAAACTACGGTGGCCTGTTTATTATTTGGGACCGTTTATTTGGTACCTTTGCAGAGGAAGATGAGCAGGAAGCAGCAATCTATGGCATTCGCACGCCATTGCAGAGCTGGAACCCAGCTTGGGCCAATATTCATATCTTTGTCACCATGCTGAGCGATGCATGGCGAACCCAACTATGGCGCGATAAGCTGCGCATTCTCTGGGCTAAAACCGATTGGCGACCAGAGGATATGGAAGCACAGTATCCGCAGCCAAAGACTAATCTAGAACAGTTTGAAAAATATAACCCGCAGCTAAGCACAGTATCTAACATAGTGATTATTGCGCAGTACCTAATGGTATCGGTGCTGCACTTTTGGACTTCATTACAGCTGCTTGATGGACCCTATTGGCTAGTATTTGGCGCAACCATTATTCAGATAATAACTGTGGTGGCTATTGGTATGGTTCTGGATGGTGGGCGGCATGTCAGGCTAATGGAAGTTACACGCTCACTTGTGACTCTGGTCATTGTTTATAACCTGCTTGAGGTGGGTTTAATTAGCTCCGCCTGGGTTAAGGTTGGTCTACTTTACCTCTGTATTAGTAGCCTGTTGATGTGGTTTGTGATTTTGCGCGAAGCCTCTAATCAGCCTAGACTTGATCATGGGCTAAGAGTTTAGTTAGGATTTTACTGTGTTCTATCGAGAGGCCTCAAGGTGATCCTCTGCAAGCCCCATAAAGCAAGGAAATGGGCTTGACTTGGTGTAGCCTGATCCCTATTATGCGCGTTCCTTTTTTGGGGCCTTAGCTCAGCTGGGAGAGCGCAACACTGGCAGTGTTGAGGTCAGCGGTTCGATCCCGCTAGGCTCCACCAAAAACAAAAAGCCGTACCTTTGGGTGCGGCTTTTTATTGTCTGTTAGTTAGTGGAATGGTGTTATCGCTCTGGGTTCACGAGCAGTTTCCAAGGGGCATAAACTCCGTGACGCAGAACGCCCTTCAGGGCGGTACTTCTTAATTGAGAGCAGTGGTGAGGCCCTCTGGGCTGAATCATTCTGCTTGATGTACTACCCAGTCCTCGATAGCTCTCCGCAGGTACTCGTGCGGGATTTGTTTCCGGATTCTAGCCTGAGTGAGCTTACAGCTCAGGTTCACCAAAGTACTGCCAAGTCATCAATTGGTTTCCTCTGCCACTGTCCAATTGTTAGACTTTTCGATGAAAAATATGTCAGGAATTGGGGTTTAGATTTCCTGACGCATAAAAACAATAAAAAATTAGGGTGCAGCAAGTGTCTACGAGCAATTCTCCTCTACTGAGTGATCAGCAGGCCATAGATCGTATTTTTGCCCATATAGATAATGGCACTACTGATGTTGGCGATACCGTTTGGCGTGAGCCAGTGGAACATTATCAATCTCAAAAACGTTTCGACGCTGAAATGGCTTTGCTGAGACGACTTCCTGTACCTTATTGCCCGTCGGCTGCATTACCAGAAAAGGGCAGCTATATCGCTCGAAAAGCTGCTGGCACACCGCTGGTCGTGGTACGTGGTATAGATGGCGAAGTACGTGCGTTTATCAACGCATGCCGCCACCGTGGCATGCAGGTGGCCAAAGGCAGCGGTTGTTCCCGAGCCTTTGTCTGCCCTTACCATGCTTGGACTTATAACCTTAAAGGCGATCTCAAAAGTATTCCCGGTGCTGAGGGGTTCCCCGGTGTGGACCCTGTGGAACATGGCTTGGTAGAAGTCAGTGCCGAGGAAAAAGGCGGTATTGTCTATGTGATGCAAGAGGGGCAGATTTCCCCCGACTTGCTACAAGACTGCTTGGAATATTTTACGCCTGAGCAAGAGTTCTTTGAATATAATAATAGAACTGAAGAACAAGCAACCGACGAGGCCAACTGGAAATTGCTTACGGAAAACCTGCTTGAGGGCTACCATATTAAGTCACTGCATCGTGACACCTTTTACCCTTACGGCCTGGACAACATTAATTTAGTGGAAACATACGGTGCAAATGCCCGCGTTATTTTTCCATTTCGACGTATCGAAAAGCTCAGAGACATAACCCCAGCTAAGCGCCGTATTGGCAGTTCTGTCACCTCTGTCTACCATCTTTTCCCCAATGCCAGTGTTTCTGTGTTATCCAAGCATTCAAAACTGACCATTATGGAACCTCTTAGTCCAACAAAAACCCAAATTGTAATGTACACAGTGGTCAACCGTCAGATAGATCAGTATCAAATTCCCCTTGAGGAGGCTTACCGAGATGCAGAGTTTGTTACCGCATCTGGGCAGCATGAAGACCGCGAGGCAGCCTGCGCGATTCAAGAATCAGTCCCGACCGGTGCCAATAGCCATTTAACTTTTGGTTATTTCGAGAAAGCGATTGTCAATTTCCATCAGCATTTGGCTGTGCATTTAGATAGTCAGTAATATCGAGCGCCATATCAAATGGCTATACCAGCTATTTGGCATTGCATGGCAGGGCTCCAGTAGATTAATTTGTTTTCTTAAAGCTTAAAAATACAGATACACATTTATAGCGTATGTATTTGTAGGCCAAATTTACATAAAAGGCCATCACTCACTTAAAGGAATTAGTAATGTCTTTACCCCCCATTTTGTCAGAACGTCTTAGGCTGCCGGTTGTTGCTGCTCCACTTTTTATTATCTCTAATCCTGATCTGGTCATTGCTCAGTGCAAGGCGGGTGTTGTAGGTTCATTCCCAGCGTTAAATGCACGACCTGCGGAAGAGCTGGATCGCTGGTTGGAGAAAATCACGACCGAGCTAGCGCAATATGATGCAGAGAATCCGGATGCGCCTTCGGCGCCATTTGCGGTAAATCAGATTGTTCATTCATCCAATGATCGTCTTCAGCATGATGTTGAGATGTGCGTTAAGTGGAAGGTGCCCATAGTCATCACATCACTTGGTGCCAAAGAATTTGTTAATGAAGCGGTGCATTCTTACGGTGGAATAGTACTGCACGATATTATCAATAATAGGTTCGCCAAAAAAGCCATTGCTAAAGGCGCCGACGGTATTATCGCCGTTGCAGCTGGCGCTGGCGGGCACGCCGGAGCGCTTTCTCCTTTTGCCTTGGTGCAAGAGATTCGCGAGTGGTTTGATGGCCCTCTGTTATTATCAGGGTCTATAGCAAATGGCGATGCAGTATTGGCATCCCAGGCTATGGGGGCCGACCTCGCCTATATAGGATCGGCATTTATTGCTACCGATGAAGCCAATGCTGTTCAGGGCTATAAACAGTCGGTGGTCGATAATAATGCTGACGATATAGTGCTGAGCAATCTGTTTACCGGTGTATCCGGCAATTATCTAAAGCCCTCAATCGAGGCTGCTGGCTTAGATCCAGTCAACCTTCCTACCAGTGATGCATCAAAAATGAGTTTTGGTTCTGGCGGTGATTCTGAATCGAAAGCGTGGAAAGATATTTGGGGCTGCGGTCAAGGTATTGGTGCAGTTAAATCGGTGCAGACTACAGAGGCACTGGTGGATCGACTATCTGCAGAGTATCGTGCCGCCAAAAGCCGGCTGGTTTGATTTAAAACGAGTGTCAATTTACATCAGTATTTGGCAATTATTCGAATAAGTATCTAGTTAAGAATTAATACCGAGCGCTAGATCAGATCGTTGGTCTAGCCACTCGGTTTTGCTAAGCAGGGCACCCGTAAATTGTGCTTATTGTTTAATTCAAAGAACTGATGGTTCTTATTAATATTCCTCAGTGTAGCGATGCCCATGCTAGGACGGTCTAAATGTCTGGCACTGCACTGGCGAGCCACCTCTTGCCGCGTTCGACCACTGATCTCTAGCGTTTTTTAGTGAGATCAAGGTCAATTTTTAGAATGGTTTTATCGAGCGTTCTTTCAGAGCAGAACCGAGCCTCTGGCTGAGGTGAGCTTAGGTTAGAAGGGCTTTGAGACCCTTCACTTCGTTCAGCCCCCTCGCGCTCTGTTGTCCTTAATAGTTATGTCATATATCATGCCAAAATAAATAACAGTTCAAGCCACTTCAAGTAAGGACATATCAATGACAGATTGCACCGCACTATGGGTAGACCGTTCCGACATTACCAAAACCAAGCAGGTCACCTCTCAGGTGCTGGAATTAGCCGATGGCGAGGTTCTGGTGGCTATCGACAAGTTTGGTCTCACCGCCAATAACGTCAGCTATGCAGTCACCGGCGATAGCATTGGCTACTGGCAGTTTTATCCCGCTGAAGGTGAATGGGGCATAGTGCCGGTCTGGGGCTGTGCCACGGTTACTGAATCCAACTGTGCCGATATGCCAGTGGGTGAACGCCTGTGGGGTTATTTCCCCATGGCCAGTCATGCGGTGCTAACACCCGGAAATATCCATGTTGATTACTTTATGGATGTGGTGGAACACCGACGTGAATTGCCGCTCATCTACAATCAATTTCGCCGCACTCAGGCCGAGCCTGAATTTCTGCAAAAGATGGAAAACGAACGTTGCCTGCTATTCCCATTATTTATGACCTCCTATCTGATCTACGATTATCTGATCGACAATGAATTCTTTGGTGCCCAGCAGGTGGTGATTGGCTCGGTATCCTCTAAGACCGGTTTTGGTCTGGCGCAGATGCTGCACAATGATAAACAGGTCAGTCAGTCGGTGATTGGTGTTACCTCCCCAGGCAATGAGGAGTTTGTTAAAGGCTTGGGTTGCTGTGACCAAATAGTGCTCTACCAAAATGAATCACAGATCGACACGTCTTTGTCCACAGCTTATGTGGATATGTCTGGCGATGCCCGACTCACCATCAGCCTGCACAATCATCTGGGGGAGAATATGGTCGAGAGCTGCATGGTGGGCGCCAGTCATTGGCAGGAGGGCGGCAAGGTGGGTGAACTACCCGGTGTTCGTCCCCGATTCTTCTTTGCGCCGGGGCAAATCGAAAAACGCAATAAGGAGTGGGGACTGGGGGTCGCTATGGTTAAAGCCATGACCGCCAGTGCCGAGGTGGCCGAGCGGGTGGCAGCTGATATTAATATTGAGTGGGTTTATGGTTCAGACAGTTTGGCCCAGCACTGGACCCAGCTATTAGATAATCAAATTGCTCCAAGCCGGGGCCTAATGGTCGCGCTATGAAAAAACTGTTCATTGTCGCTGCGCTATTAACTGTTGCTGGTTTTACAGGCTGGCAAAACCGTGTTGAGCTATTGGTTTGGGGAGCACCCAAGCTACTAGAATTTACGAGCCCTATTGCAGACAATCGCCCTTTGGACTGGTCTGTGGGGCCCGAAGTAGCGACTACTGCCCCCGCTGATAGGCCACCGAATATCGTCCTGATTCTTACCGACGATATGGGTTTTAATGATATTTCCCTCTACAACGGTGGTGCCGGAGATGGCACATTGCAAACTCCCAATATTGATGCATTGGCAGAGCAGGGCGTGGCCTTTACCAATGGCTATGCCGCCAATGCCGTCTGTGCGCCTTCTCGAGCGTCTATTATGACTGGTCGCTATTCCACCAGATTTGGTTTTGAATTTACGCCATTCTATAAGACAGGCACGACCATCATTCGCTGGATGGAGGAGTTGCAGCCGAGCAAGATTCCGCTATTGTTGGATAAAGCGAAGGCTGCAACTATGAAGCCCATTCAAGCTCTTGGCCTGCCAGCGTCAGAGATTACTATTGCTGAATTGCTTAAACAGCAGGGCTATTACACCGCCCATGTGGGCAAGTGGCATCTGGGTTCTGTGGATGACATGATGGTGACCAATCAGGGCTTTGACGATAGCCTGGAGTTAAAAGGAACACTATATCTGCCAGAAGATCATCCGGATGTGGTCAATGCCAAGGTGCAGGGTGATCGCATCGACCGTATGGTTTGGGCCACAGGTAGATATGCTGCGTCGTTTAATGCTGTGGGTGGTTCTGCTGAGCAATTTAAGCCCAAAGGTTATCTGACTGACTACTACACGGATGAAGCGGTCAAGGTGATTGAAAATAATCGTAATCGCCCGTTCTTTTTATATCTGGCGCACTGGGGTATCCATAACCCATTGCAGGCCGCTCGAGAAGACTACGATGCTCTGTCCCATATTACGGATCATCGCCTGCGGGTCTACTCCGCCATGATTCGCGCAGTGGATCGCAGTGTGGCGAAGGTTACCCAGGCATTGGAAGACAATGGTCTGGCTGAGAATACATTGATTATTCTGACCAGCGATAATGGTGGGGCAGGGTATATAGGGTTACCCAATGTTAATAAGCCTTACCGTGGTTGGAAGCTCAATCATTTTGAAGGTGGCACCCATGTGCCCTTTATGGCGAAATGGCCAGCGCAGATCAATGCCGGCAGCACGATGGACGCGCCGATTCACCACAACGATATTTTCAGCACCATTGCAGCGGCTGCTGGTGCTCAAGTACCCCAGGACCGCAAGATAGATGGCGTTGATTTGCTGCCCTATATTCGCCAAGAGGTCGCTGGAGAACCCCACCAAATATTGTTTTGGCGGGAAGGCCATCAGCAGGCGGTATTGCATAAAGGGTGGAAGTTAATTCGTGCGGATCAGTCTCATTTACCCCAGCCAGTGGCTCAGGCTAAGTGGCTGTTTAATTTGGCGGTGGATCCTACAGAGCAGACCAATTTGGCGAAAGATAATCCTCATAAAGTGGCTGAGTTAGAGGGTTTGTTGGCGGCTCATAATGCAGAGCAGGTAGAGCCACTGTGGCCCAGTGTTTTTAACTCGCCGCAGTTAATTGATAAAACTAGTAATGAGCCCTATGAAGGGGGTGATGAGTTTATTTATTGGCCAAATTAACGGTTTGTCTATTTAGCCACAAAAAAAGCACAGCCTATGCTGTGCTTTTTTTGTGGCCAGGCAGGTCGCTATAGCGTCAATCCACCATCCACAACAATACATTCGCCATTGGTATAGCTACTCGCGTTCGACACCAAATACAGCACAGTCCCAGCCATCTCATCCGGTTCCCCATGACGATGCAGAGGAATCGTCGCGATCGCTTGATTATAAATTTTCTCATCGCTAAACAATGCACTGGCAAATGCAGTTTTGGTCATGCCCGGCAGTAGTGCATTGACCCGAATACCCATGCCGCCACATTCTTTAGCAAAAGATTTAGTCATATTGATAACAGCAGCTTTGGTAATCGAATAGATACCCTGCATAGGCCCAGGCTGCAAACCATTAATCGAGGCGGTATTCACAATGGCCCCACCACCGTTGTCGCGCATCATCTTGCCCGCTTCAATCGACATAAAGAAATAGCCGCGAATATTCACATCAACTGTCTTGGTATAAGCACCCAAATCCGTATCCAAAATATGCCCAAAGTAAGGGTTGGTCGCGGCATTATTAATTAGAATATCCAGCTTGCCATGCATTTGCTTGATCTGGGCAAAACAGTTTTCAATATCGCCCATATTGCCCACATGACAGGCCAGTGCCTCAGCGCTACCGCCAGCGGCAGTGATGGCATCCGCCACTGTCTGACAGCCATCGATCTTGCGGCTTGACACAATCACATGGGCACCTTGCTCGGCGAGAAGTTTAGCTATTGATTCGCCTATACCGCGACTTGCGCCTGTGACTAGGGCAACTTTGCCGGTTAGATCAAATAGATTAGTAGCCATGATTTTCTCCAAATAAGTTTATTGAGTTAGATTTTTTAGGTGAGCCGTAATAGCGGGCCGCAATAAATTGCGAATAGTGAAGTAGCTATAGCGATCTTTGCCGGCTAATGTCTTGGCCAGCTCAAAGGCCTCTGCCTGCAATGTCTCTGCGGGATAGATGGCATCGACAATCTGCAACTCGGCACATTCCTGCCCTGTGTAGGCAACCCCAGTTAGCATCATATTTTTCACTGCCTGCTGATTGGGCAATAGCTGGCCTATATCACTGGTGACTGGCGTAAAAGGAATTTTTATATTCACCTCTGGGAAGCAGAAGCGGCCGCGATCAGAACGCATCAATCGATAGTCAGCAGCACTGGCTAAAATAGCGCCGCCGGCATAGGCATTGCCATTGATACAGGCAACTGTAGGGGCATTGAGCAAAGCAAGTCGGCACAACAATATTTCGAAGACGGTTGAAAATTCACGGCGGCCTGCATCATCTAGTTGCATGATCCAATCCAGATTTATGCCTGTGGAAAAGGTTTTTTCGTGTTCACAGGTGACCAGTAGGGCAGTATTGCCTTCATACTGCTCCACAGTATCCAGCGCCGCGACATATTCACTTACAACCTCTGTAGTGAGGCGATTGTCACCACCATTGCCAGTATTGGTCAGTGTCAGAATATGGACGTCGTCTCGAAGTTGTAAATTCATTGTAGACATTGAATTTTAGTACCCGGCACTGCCATTGATCAGCTGCTCATAAAATCCGCGGTCTAGTAATTCATACTGTTTGGATTTTGGCTGGCGTACATAAATCGGTTCATCCACTTGATCCAGATGATAGGCCTGCTGCTTAAGCTTGCCTTTAAAGAGCTTAAAGGTGCCGGTCGTATCCTGTTCCTGTTCAATGCGCACAAACACCGGGCGGGCAAAGGCAGGCAGTTCGCGGTCGACAAATTTAGTAAACTCCGCTGCATTAAATTGCTGCCCGAGCGTGAGCGTAATGGCCGCCATGCCAGCTTTACCCTCGGCACCAGGAATATCCACACCATATACATTGCTGATCTCCACCTGATCGCAGGCATTAAGAATCTCGCCTACCTCATTGGTTGAGACATTTTCTGCCCGCCAGCGGAAGGTATCACCCACACGATCTACAAACTGGTAATGGGGCAATCCCATCGCAAAGCCTACATCAACTGTACGAATCAGATCACCGGTGTTAAACCAGCGATCGCCGGGCTCTCGCAGATCAGTGAGTATTTTGTCATTGGTGGCATCGGCATTTTTGTAGCCATCGAACTTATAGAGATCATCAATCTGACCCAGCATCAAGCCGGCCTCGCCAGGCTTTACTTCGATAACCTTGCCATCTTCGTCCAGCACAATTTCATCATTCTCAATATCGTACTTAACCAGCATCACCACCACAGAACCGGTGCCAATTGTGGATTCTTTGTTAAGGATATTCAGGAATGAAACATTGCCTTCACTGGAGCCATAGATTTCAGTAATGCGCTTAACGCCAAAGCGATTGCGAAAGGTATCCCAGATATCCGGGCGCAAGCCGTTACCTAGCATGGTTTTAAGCGGATTATTTTTTTCATCTGGGCATTCCGGTGCCATGGCTAGATAGCGGCACAGTTCACCCACATATATAAATAGCGTGGTCTGGTGTTTTTGCACCTCGGGCCAGAACTGGGTAGCAGAAAAACGGCGGCGCACAAACATAGAGGCACCAGAGTGCAGGCAGCTGCCAATGCCCAACAAAAAGCCGGTGGCATGGTACAGCGGTAGGCAGATATACATACGGTCGGACGGTTTGGCATGAAAGCCGACCTTGGAGTAGGGCTTGGCTGCCGACATAATTTTGCGGTGGTAGATAAGGGCAGGCTTGGGCAGGCCCGTAGTGCCAGAGGTAAAGATATACAGAGCAATTTCGCCTGCAACAATCTCATCGGTCTCCGGCAGGTTGTCGGTGGGCATGCCGATCAATGTGGCACTGAAATCCGTTGCCCAGTCGGGAGCATCAGCAATTATCAGGGGATCAGCTACCCACAGATAATCTTTGTCTTGCAGCGTCAGGTCGCCTTTAACACCGGATACGGCCGCCAGCAGTTCCTGGCCCACCAAACATTTTTTCGATTCGACAATACTGATGCAGTGGGCCAGTGGTCGGTCGGTTAGGCCTGTGTTAACTAGGCCAGCAGTGGCGCCAATTTTGGCCAGCGCAAAAATACTGCACAGCAACTCGGTGCGATTTTCAATCAGTACCGCCACACAGTCACCGCGGGCCACACCCTGGCTTTTAAGGCTATGGGCATACTGGTTGGTCAGGGCATTAAACTGGCCCCATGTCAGCTCAGAATCGCCACAGACAATGGCAGATTTATTGCTGTATTTGGCCGCGGTGGTTTGAAACATTAGACCAAGGGATGTTTTTCTATCATCAGCGGGAGGCTTAAAAAATTTTAATGTGGGTGCGGCCTGAAAAAAATTCCATACCACTCGAAAAAACTCCACAATGATGTGCATCAGTTACCCCTATTTTATTGTATTAATTATTGCAAAGCTTTAGTGCTGCATTATTATGGCATTGCCAATGACAATATAATACATATCCTTTAAATAAGGAGTATATCGGAGTTAATATGATTTCAGGGGCAATGCGCTATAAAAAGAAAGTCCAGCCGGTCATGGATAAACAGATCGCCTATATCGAAGAAGGTGAGGGCGACCCAATAGTGCTGTTGCATGGTAATCCAACGTCCTCCTATCTATGGCGCAACGTTATCCCTGAATTATCAGGTTTGGGTCGGGTGATAGCGCCAGACTTAATTGGTCAGGGGGATTCCGAAAAACTGCCAGCCTCCGAAGGGCCAGATCGCTATTCCTTTAAGGTGGTTTACGACTACCTAAATGGTCTATTAGAGGCCATTGGTGCCAATCAAAATATCACTCTAGTTATCCATGATTGGGGCAGTGCTCTGGGCTTCTATTGGGCCCAGCAGCATCCGGATGCCGTTCGCGGTATCGCCTATATGGAAGGCATCGTTTGCCCCCTCAGCTGGGATGATTGGCCCGAATCAGCGCGGGGTATCTTTAAAGGTTTTCGCTCCGACAAAGGCGAAGAGTTGATCCTGCAGCGCAATATGTTTATCGAAGGGGTATTGCCCAGCTCGGTGATACGGGATCTGAGCGAAGAAGAGACGGGGCATTATAGAGCGGGTACAGAACAGCCCGATAATCGTCAGCCGATGCTCAGCTGGCCGCGACAGATTCCACTGGAGGGCGAACCCGCCCCCATGGTCGAGCTGGTCGATAGCTATGGGCAGTGGATGGCCAACAACTCAATACCCAAGCTATTTATTAATGCCGAGCCCGGGTCAATACTCACCGGCAAGCCTCGAGAATTTTGTCGCAGCTGGCCCAATCAAACCGAGGTAACGGTCGCGGGCAGCCATTTTATTCAGGAAGATTCTCCGGTGGATATTGGCCGGGCTATTGCTCAATGGCACAGGTCTATTTGATACAACCACAGACTGCGACACCCATACAAATTGATAATGTTATTTCCATCAGGGAGACTCTGTTTCAGGTCTAGGGCTCCCTACAAATACTCGTCACTAAAATTCTACCGCTTGACTGTGGTTCTGCGCTCGTCCAGTGATGGATATAAAACTGATGTGATAATGGCTTGATCGTCGAGATTCATGACCCCAGGTCTCGATTAGTGACTGGGCAGACGCGCTTTGCGCTGCAAAAATTAATTAGAGCAGGCATAGTTGAGAGTGATATTTCGCCGACAGAATGATTTAATAGCATAATAACTGCCAATAAAAGGCGAAGCGAACCACGGCGATAATAATAAGGGGGCAATCAATGATTACAGCAACAGGTATCTGGGGTGCAGCTGCGCTCATTTATGCCCTGTTTTGGGTCTGGTATGTAGGGCTTAAAGGCAAGTTGTCCGAGACGGAAGTAGAACAGTATATGCAGCGCTTTGAAGCGTTAGGATTGTCCGCCGACAAGCTGGGAAACCTGCATCAATTTCTGGCTAAAGACGATGGCCGCGAATGGTTTATGATCAATCTACTTGAACTCAAGTCACCCAAGCGAGAGTCAGCGAAACTATTGCAGAGCTACTCCAAAACCTTTATGGCTGGTATGTTTAAGCGGGCAGGGCATCCCTTTTTTGTTGCTAATGCCAAGGCCAAAAATATTGAAAACCTGAACTGTGAGCATGCAGATAACTGGACCTCAGCAGCCATTGTTCGCTATCGCAGTCGCCGCGACTGCGCCGAAACGCTGCTGGACACCTTTGGCAGTGATCATCATAACGATAAGCTCGCCTCACTAGAGAAGACCTTCGCCTTTCCCGCCACCACCAACTTACTGATGGGCTCACCGCGAGTATTAGTGGCCATGGTACTGGCCTTAGTTGCATTTTTTATTCAAATCCTACTTTTTTGATAAAAACACAGAGACTACTATGACCGACAACGTTTTATTTAAGCCATTTCAACCGGGTAACCTACAGTTGAAAAACCGCATTGTGATGGCACCCATGACCCGTAACTTCTCGCCCAATGACAATATCCCCGGTGATAACGTGGTGGACTACTACCGCCGTCGTGCCGAAGGTGGGGTGGGCCTGGTGATTACCTGTCTCTTATACACATCTGACGCTGCCGACGAGCGATCTAGTGTAGA